>NZ_JBCOSQ010000001.1:0-47272 GCF_040920905.1 Butyricimonas sp. RTP31003st1_G1_RTP31003_210430
ACATCTACTGCCCGCAATACCCGGGCGCAACCACGCTGGAAAAATGGGGTAACACGCAAACGGATCGCCCTTATATCATGTCGGAATATGCCCATGCCATGGGAAACAGCACCGGAAACCTCATGGACCTTTGGGATGTGATCTACCGTTATCCCAATCTACAAGGCGGGTTCATCTGGGATTGGATTGACCAAGGAATCCTCGTGAAAGATGAAGAAGGAACCCCATTCTGGGCATACGGCGGAGATTTCGGGGAAAACTCCCCGTCTGACGGGAACTTTTTGTGTAACGGAGTGGTCGGCCCTGATCGAGAACCGCACCCCGGTTTAACCGAAGTGAAAAAGGCCTACCAGTACGTGTGGTTTCAACCCGTTGATCTGAGAAAAGGAATCATCCGGGTAGAAAATCGATACGATTTCACGAACTTGAATCAATACACGATCGAGTACACGATACAGGCAAACACGGAAACTGTACAGTCCGGAACCCTGCCCACGCAACATCTCGCCCCCGGGGCAAACAAACAGCTCACGATTCCACTCAGGAACGTGAAGAATAAACCCGGAACAGAGTATTTCCTGAACCTTTACGTGAAGTCCAAACAAGCGACGTCCACCGTTCCAGTCGGCTACATCGTGGCCTCGGAACAATTCAGGTTACCGGATTACATCCCGGCACCCGTGTTCCGTCCCACCCCTGAAAAAACACTAACCATGGAAGAGAACGGACCGGAAATCCATATATCCGGCACGAATATCGACTTCGTGTTTAACAAACAGAAAGGATACGTGACTTCCTACCGGGCCAATGGCATTCAATATATTGCCGAAGATTTCGGGTTCCAACCTAACTTCTGGCGGGGCCCCACGGACAACGATTATGGCAATGGAATGCCGAATCGTCAGCAAGGCTGGAAACAAGCAAGCAAGAATTTCAAGATTGCCGGGATCAGAACCTCTACTTCCGCAACAAACACGAATCTAACAATCACGTACAGGCTTCAAGAAACCAACAGCAAGTACCACGTGTCTTACACGCTATACCCGTCAGGCATGATCCACGTGGCCTGCCATCTGGAAACACAACCGGATGTACCTGAACTTCCCCGAATCGGAGTACGTTTCAGAATCCCCACGGACATGAATCAACTGGAATATCTCGGACGAGGCCCCGAGGAAAACTATTGTGACCGGAATAACGGAACGCTTATCGGCCATTACAAAAGTACGGCCGAGCAACAATACGTTCCATACGTACGGCCACAAGAAAACGGCCACAAGACGGAAACCCGCTGGCTGGCACTCACGGATAAAACCGGGAAAGGCCTCCTGTTCATTGCCGACTCGAACTTCATGGAGTTTAACGTTTCACGTAACCGAATTGAAGACTTCGACGGGGAAGAATCCAATCGCCCGTACCAATGGCAAAACTTCACGAAAGATGAATCCCATGACCCACTCATGGCGAAAAACCGGAAACCTAAACAAACGCACATCAACGACATCTTCCCCCGCAATTTCGTGGAAGTATGCCTAGATCACCGCATGATGGGTGTTGCCGGGGACGATGCCTGGGGATCTCAACCTTACCCCAAATACAAGCTCCCGACAAACAAGGATTACCACTGGAATTTCACCATTCTACCGATCAAAAATAACATGGAAATCAGCGAGAAGCTAAGTTATCAGTACTTACCCTAGAAAATAAATGAAGTCGTACTTTCATCGGTACGACTTCATTCATTTCACACGATTCTCATGATCTGCAACCAGAAAAACAAACCACCCAGGCGGCTTTTTAATCGATAAATAGCCTCCCTTTTACAAGCCCGCACGTCTTTTTCCGGAAGAGAAAGAATTTCTGCAATTTCCTTGTTATTCCTACCTTGAAGGTATAACCAAAATATCTCCCTGCAATCTTCAGGTAATTCCGTAATAGCTAAATACAACTCTTGATAAATATCTTCCCGTACCAAATTATAACCCTTTCGTCCAAATGATCACGGACAAATATAAAACATTCTTTCCAACAAACAAAACCCTATCTAGTGGATAAAGTTTATAGACTGATAAAGAATGTAAAGTTAATCCTAAAACAGGGAAAAGTTGAAAAAATTAAACGGAATCAACCAACACGAAAGACCTTACCTCTGCTTAAATACAAAGTAATGTTATCCACAAATCTTTTTACTTTCCCAAATAAATACGAATTAAATTCTATCATAACCTTACAATTGCAAATAAACTTTACCTATCCGGGGTGAACCAGTTCTCAAGAAGGTAAATTTTAGTTTATGACTTTTAGTTTTCATTTTGAAATTCACTAAACATGAATTTCTGTACCGCCCCCAGATCGCTTTCCGTTTCATGACATCCGAATGCCCGACGATATAGGTACTCAAGTAAGTTGTTTCCAACACCACACATATTTCTTTCAGCATCCTGATCTACACTTCTGTGTAACAAATACACCTAACATTTCCAAGTCTAACAACGTTCTCACCCAAGTTATCTGTATAAATATACAAATAAAAAGTAACAATATGAATCTATTACAAAGGCGATGTAACACCATCAATATAATATAAAAATTCTGTGATTACCAATTGCCAGCAATCATAATAATCACAGAATTTTATCCACCAATTTTCATATTCTACGACATGGATCTAACACATCCAACTTTAAACCATCAATTCTATTAACGTTTATCCAACTCATTTAAAGCAAAAGCGTAGGCACCGAAAGCAATCGCTTTACTCGTTCCAAGCCTAGTCATGATCACTCCCATTTTTTTCACAGAATCATACTCAACTGTTTCTGTCGTGCCAGGTATCATAATACGTCTCGACGTGGAGGTTAGAAATGCCTTTCTATCAACCGTATCATCCAGGAAAAAGGCTTTCATCTCCATCCGGTCTGTCGAGGTTCCTCCGTACATCTCAAGCGTTCCATTCAACTCCCGCATTACTGTCGGCATCAAGTACTTATAAGCCGCAATAATTCCACCACCAATCACCACAAGACCATCCACCACGGCATTCATAGAGACAATAGCCTCTCCTAACACCTCTCCCGCATGATAGAATGTCTTGCGTGCTGCCACCATATTACCCTTTTGGTTTCCCTCTGCAATTTCAAATATATCCCTTGGGGTTAACGTTCGAAGATCCCCGGACAACTGGGCATATTCCCGCTTAATTGCCCGAATCGAAATTCCCTCTTCCACCCCGTAAACGGGTTGCCGCTTGTCACGCAATACCCACACTTCTGCAGCCGCACCGTTATCTCCTAAAAAAAGCTCCCCATCACGAACCACACCACCACCGAATCCAGTTCCCAAAGTAATACCAATCAGATTTTTGTAGACCTTATTCTTCCCCGTTTCCCGTAACATACGATTCACTTCCGGCAGAGCACCTGCCAATGCTTCCCCATAAGCGAACAAATCCCCATCATTATTTATGAACACCGGTATCCCGAACTGCTTTCTCAAGAAAGCACCTAACGCCACTCCTCCTTGGAATGCCGGTAAGTTCTTTAAATCACCAATAATTCCGTTCACGTAATCCGCTGGACCAGGAAAAGCGAAACTGATCGCCACAGGATTCTCTGGCAACTTCAACTTGATCGCAGAAAACCCCGTCACCATGGTTTCTAAACATTTTTCCAAGTTATTCCCATTTGAAGGCAACGTGATCGGCTCCACAATCTCTTCATTAGATCGAATAGCCGAGAATACGAAATTAGTCCCCCCTGCATCCAATGTCATCACGATTCTTTTGTCAAACTGATACATATCGAACTAAAAATTAGTGTTTTAAAAAATTAGAATGAAATATTTACTAAAGTATAGAGATGCATCCAACTCCTCCCCTATAAATAGGGGGAAATAACCAAAGGCCCAAAGGTTTCAATTTAAAATCATTAAATCTCAAATCATTTCTGGGTTTTAATTCCCACAGAACAATACAACAAGTAACACATACACCCCAAGATTACGATGAGCGAACCAGCTTGGGAACCGATCAAATCAGTACAATAACCCATCAAAGGTGGGATTACAGCACCACCAAATATACCTGTTACCATCAGACCAGAGATCTCATTAGCCTTCTCCGGGCGAGCTTGGATAGCCATAGAGAAGATCAAGGAAAAGATACTGGAACATGTGAAACCAATCAAGGCAATCAGTACGAGAATCGGATACTGTCCTGACACAAAAAACAACACAATCATCGTTGCAATTGCCACTAGGATATTCACTCGAAAATACTTGCTACCAGACACCCGTGCCAGCAGAAATGTTCCAACAAAAGCTCCGATTGTACGAAAGGCAAAATAAACACTTGATCCCATACCCGCACCCGCAAGATCAAATCCACAACGTTCAATTAATAATTTAGGAGCCACCGTGTTAATCCCGACATCCACACCCACGACAAATACAATTCCCAAAAAAAGCGACAGAATCGTCCGGTCTTTCAACAAACCAAATGTAGCTCCCCACGAAGAGGTCGATTGTTCCGGCACTTCTTCACGAATATACACTAGTATCAACCATCCCATTGAAATCAGCGTCAACAAGGCAAAGATCGGGAATAGGTACTGCCAATTACCCAAAACGGTTGCGGCAAATGCCGCAATAAACGGACCACAAAAAGAAGAAACCGCTTTCAATACCTGCCCGGCAGTCAATGAACTTGCCAATACATTTCCTTTAACCACGTTTGTCAACAACGGGTTCAATGACACTTGTAATATTGTATTACCGATACCCAGCAAAGCAAAGGCAACCAAACATGTGTATAAATTATAATCAATAAAAGGGATAATCATCCCCACAATAGTTACCAACATACTTACCAGCACCGTTTTTTTCCGACCGATACGATTCATGAAGATTGCTGCCGGAACAGCCAATAACAAAAACCACAAAAACACCATTGAAGGCAGGAATCCAGCAACAGTCTCGCTTAACCTGAAATCGGCCTTCACGTAACTAGTGGAGATTCCTACCACATCACAAAATCCCATGATAAAAAAACCGAATAACACGGGCAATAAAGCCTTGATATTTATAGAACTTTCTCTCATAATTTGTTATAATTCATAAAAACAACTTACCTTGTTTACTCTTTCACCTTTTTCTCGGAAATTGAGGGAGGAACGGCATCGTCCGACGTACCTCGCTTGTAATTAGGACGGGCACTCATAACAAAATGCAGATCCATTCCACCTTTAAGATCATTGTAAGTAACATATGACTTATTGTATTTTTTCCCATTCAAATAAACCTCCTTCACATACACATTCTTTTTTGACCAGTTTTTAGTGGTCACCCGAATATGTTTTCCATTACTCATTTGCATATCTACCGCAGGCAGACCCGGAGATCCTAAATTATAAACATTACTTGACGGAGCAGTCGGATAGAATCCCATCGTGTTGAAGATATACCAGGCGGACATTTGCCCACAATCATCATTTCCACTTAAAGCTCCTGGTGTATTGCCATAAAACGTATCCATGATATAGCGTAATTTTTCTTGGCATTTCCAAGGCTGTTTCAAATAATTGTAGAAATACAATATCTGATGACAAGGTTCATTCCCATGCCAATAAGCACCAATACGCCCTTGAATATCATGAGCTCCCGGAATATCATCAGCCATTTTTGTTACAAACATAGAATCCAAACGCACACGCAATAATTCTTCTCCGGCTTCATTAATATACCCTTGAACGTCATGAGGCACGTACCATGTATATTGTAACGTAAATCCTTCCGTAATATCCCCCCAACCATTCACGGACCCGGGGCCTTGGTAAGCTATCGGGGAGAAAGGGGTACGCCAATTCCCTTGACTGTCACGTCCTCGCATATATTTCGTTTCCGGATCGATCAGATTTTTATATGATAGGGCACGTTTCATAAAGAAACGATAGTCATCCATCTTTCCCAATTTTTCAGCAACCCGTGCAATGCAATAATCATCGTAAGCATATTCCAAACTTTTCGACACGGACTCTTTCTCTTTATCAAAAGGAACCCAGCCCAACTCGGTATATTCCGGTAAACAGTCGTAATGAGGATTAGTTGCCGTTGTTTTCATCGCCTCATAAGCTCGTTCATAATCAAATCCTTGTATGTCTTTCATTATGGCATCAGCAATCACAGACACGGCATGATAACCGATCATACACCAAGTTTCGTTTCCATAAAAAGACCAAATCGGTAACATGTGTTCCACGCTTTTATCATAGTGCGCCAGCATTGAATTGATAATATCCACGTTAATATCTCGCTGCACTAAATTAAATAACGGATGTAGTGCCCGATAAGTATCCCATAACGAAAATACGGTATAATTGGTAAATCCTTCAGCTTTTCCGATGTTCTTATCCAATTCCCGGAAACGGCCATCCGCATCCTGGAAAATAAAAGGATGCAGGAATGCATGATACACAGACGTGTAGAATGTCTCCTTTTGTTTCTGAGTTCCCTCGATTGCAAATTTAGACAACTGCTCCTCCCACAATTTCTCGCCCTCCATTTTTAAGGTTGCAAAATCTTTTCCCTCTAATTCTCGCATATTATTCACAGCTCCCTCCGTACTAACAGCCGAAATAGCCACTTTCACAGTAACGGACTCTCCTTCTTGAGTCGGGAAACGCATCCAGAAACGCAAGTCAGTTCCCCATGCCTCCAAATGGCTACGAAAACGCTTCGTGTTATAAATCACAGGAATAGTATCCTGCATGATCCCAAAATCTTCAAAAGGACGGGAAAATACCGCCGTAAAATAGACATGACGTTCCGGTCCCCAACCTTTCACTAACTTGTAGCCTGTCAACGTGGAATCGTTCTCCACCCGGATATTACTCCACGGACAACTCTGCCACAACGTGTGATTCAAATCCAGTAAAATAAAAGAACTGTCAGAATCCGGATAAGTAAACTTCAATATTCCGCTTCGTATCCCGGAAGTCATTTCAGCTTTTACTCCATAATCCAATAATTCTACCCCGTAATAGTTCGGACTTACCCATTCCTTCTCGTGGCTGTAACGAGAACGGTATCCTGCATCGGGATTTTCGTGTGTTCCAGGAGTAAAATGAATTTTACCTGTCCCCGGCATAAATAAGAAATCTCCTAAATCTGGAATTCCAGTTCCGCTCAAATGTGTCAAACTAAATCCCAACAAAGTGGAATGGTCATATTTATATCCTGCCGCCGCATCGTAATAATCAAAATCCGTATCCGGACTTATTTGAATTCCTCCAAAAGGGATCTGTGAGCCGGGATAAATATTCCCGAATCCCGAAGTTCCCACCAAAGGCCGCACGTAAGATACTAACGGCACTTCTTGAGCTTTTACAGACTGTAATACTAGCAAAGCTAAAATAATCGCAATATATCTCATCGCTTCAATATTTTATAATTATCATTTACCCCGTGTCATCGAATAAGGCTTCTGTTCCTCCGTGAACACTCGTTTCTTATTCGGCACACTACTCATCTCAAAATAAAGTTCTCCTCCATTACAAATATCCTGATGAGTCAGGTAGGCCTTGTCATATACCTTACCGTTTAATTTTACCCATCTTACGTAACGGTTTCGAGCACTCACTTTGGGAGCCTTAATTACTAAATTTTTACCATTCTCCAAATGTACAACCATTTCTTTGAAATAAGGAGCCCCCAATACATATTGATCAGAACCCGGACAAACCGGATAGAAGCCCATCGCCGAAAAGATATACCAGGCAGACATCTGTCCGCAATCATCATTCCCACAAAGCCCATCAATATTATTCCGATACATCCGATCCATAATTTCCCGTAACCGATATTGAGTTTTCCACGGTTGCGAAGTCCACATGTACAAGTAAGGAATATGCTGGCTCGGTTCGTTTCCGTGTACGTAATTCCCCATCAGCCCTTCTTTCGTAATGTCTTCCGTGTTTTCATAATACTTGGCAGGTAAATCCATTGTAAACAAAGAATCCAAACGCTCGATAAAACGTTTGTCTCCTCCCATAAAAGCTTTTATTCCGTTCACATCTTGAGGCACGTAAAAAGAATAATTCCAAGAATTACCTTCAATAAAACCTTGCCCATGGGTATCCAACACGTCAAAATCAGCCTTTACATTTCCATTGGTATCTTTCGGGCATATAAAACCAAGACTTTCATTTACCAAATATTTATAAGCTGCTGCTCTTTTCAAATATTTATCAGCAATCTCCGTGTTACCCATCAAACGAGCCATGTTATAAATCGTCCAGTCATCATAACCGTATTCCAACGTCACGGAAGCCGAATTACGACTTGCATTCAACGGAACATACCCCAAATCCATATAACTCTGTAAACCATCCAAATAGGGTATCGTTGAATTACTTATAACCGCTTCCAAGGCTAGTTTCGGGTCCATTTTAATGCCCTTCACGTAAGCATCCGCTAAAACGGAAACCCCGTGGTATCCGATCATACACCAATTTTCATTTGCCATGTGAGACCAAATCGGTAGAGCCCCATGTACACTTTGCTTGTAATGGGCTAAAAAAGAGGCTATAATATCCTTACTACGGGATGGATAAAATAAATTGAACAACGGATGTAAAGCCCGATAGGTATCCCATACGGAAAAAATTGTGTAATTCGTAAATCCATCTGCATGATGAATCTCGTGATCCAATCCCCTGTAAGTACCATCGTAATCCATGTAAATAGAGGGATTAATCATTGTGTGATACAATGAAGAATAGATATTACATATCTGGTCATAATCTCCTTCCACCTCTACTACACTTAAAGCATCCTCCCACTTCTGCTCGGCCAACTTGCGCAATTGATCGAAAGACCTTCCTGCCGTTTCCACACGCAAATTATTCAAGGCCCCGCTAGCACTCATCGGAGAAAGTGCCACTTTTACCTCCAATGGCTCGCCATCTGACAAATCGAAATCAAAATAGGCCACAACATTCCGTCCCCCGATTTCCGGGAAATCCCGGTAAATATTAAATTTTCGCCACATACCGTTATAAGCCATCGGCTTCATCTCCTGATACCCGTAACTCTTGATCGGTTTAGAGAAAGTTATCGCAAAATGTGTATAATTTACCCTTGCCCAACCATTTGTAATTCGATAACCTGTCAGTAATGTATCATTTTCTACCCGCAAATTAGCCCATAATACTTTTCCGTCATAATTATAAATGCCATGTTTCAGATCTAACAATATATGTCCTTCACCTTTCGGGAAAGTATACTTATGCACCCCCACTCGCTCCGTTGCCGTTAATTCTGCTTTAACACCATAATCTTCTAGCACAACAGAATAATATCCCGGAGACGCTTTTTCCGTGTCATGAGAAAAACGGGAACGATAACCGCTATCCGGATCCGTAGCCGTACCGGGATTAAACTTCATATCTCCGGTTATCGGCATAACAAGAATATCTCCCAAATCAGAATGCCCGGTACCATTAAAATGAGTATGACTAAATCCCACGATAGAACTATCACGATGTTGATAACCGGCACAATACTCGTAAGCTCGAGATTGATACACTCCATTCACATTATGCGGCACCGTATCCGTATCTGGACTTAACTGCACTAACCCATGAGGAACACAAGCTCCTGGGAAAGTATGTCCCATACCATTCGTCCCTATCATCGGATCCACGTAATCGATCTTTTTTTGCCCGATTGCTGATAACCCACACATCAATGATACCACAATAAGTAACTTCCTATTCATCTGTCAAAATTTTCAATTTTGCTTATTGTTCTTCTTGTAAAAATCCAAACAAAGCTTGATTATCTTTTTCGTTTCACCATCATTCATTTGCATATATAATTTTTCACCCACATCAATCCAGCGTTCCTTATCCATTGGGGTTCCTTCTTTCATGACACAATCATAAAAATGAATATAAGGAACTTCCAACACTTTAATCTTGAAAAATTCATTCTCGCAAACGGACACTAAAGAAGTCAAATCCTTCGTCACGCTCCGTGCAATCTTCACATAAGACTGCAGATCACCGTTATTAGGTAATCTTAGAGTACCTATTTCACGTCCTAGAGCTTTCAATTGTCGCTCGGTCATAGTTTCTTCTTTCTTGAACACTCTCATCAAACGTTCTATATATCGTTTTTCCACCTCTTTAGCAACTTCCTCTTTGCCTATTGATTTGCAAAAATATTTGTAATTTTTCAATAAATATTTCTCAATATCGGAACCGGCAGGAGATAATTTGTGATTTGTAAAAAGAAACCAATAATCTTCGTTCACTTTTTCCTCATCGCTTAATTGCTCCATCAATTCTCTGGCAACAACCGTCTCCAACGGATCATAAAAACGAATCAATGTCTTCAGATATTTCAACAAAAACTCCTTACTACGTTCTCCAGCTTGGTAACTCGCCTCCATTGCCCCAGAGGCTTTGGAGGCATCAAAAGCCTCCTCAACACCCCGAATAATACCATCAGCATCACGCCCACCTACCAATTTATGGATAAGCGTTCCATCTGCACGTAAGACTAGGAAAGTAGGATAAGCTCGCACGCCAAAACGTTTACCCAATTCAGGCCCTTCCCCCTTTTCCATGTCATATTTCACACAAATAAATTTCGAATTAAAATAATCTCCGACCTTCTTTTGAGGGAAAATATGCTCCGTCATGTTCCGACAAGGACCACACCAAGAAGTATAGCAATCCACAAACACCAATTTATTTTCTGTCCGAGCTTTATCCAACGCTTCCTTAAAGCTCAAATGCTCAAAATTCACACCATCCTGAGTAAATCCCACTATCCCCCAGCACAACAATATCACTAAAAGAAATATCTTTCTCATCATTATCAACTTAACAATCATTTTACAATTATAACAACGCCCTCCAGCTCATATTTTTCACTTTCGTCAATCCTTTCCAAACTGCCTTCGGATCTGATTTTAACTCTACTTTATCCGGATTATTTCCCACGTAATATTTCCGTAAAGAACCTCCCTCCGTTGCATTATACGTCGCAATATACAAAGCATCTTTCATTGGTTCCATGGTCAAATCAAATTTTAACATGGTAATTTCATCCGTTGTTTCCAAAGGAATCACATCCACACGTTCATTACCTATATCGTAATTATAAGCATACAACGTGTTATTCTTCACATAAAATAACACTGAACGAGTAGACGAGAATGCATAATAATCAGCACTTAACACATCAGCTGCCACGCTTGAAGAAATTTGATAACAATTCTTTGCTTCTAAATTTTTCACATAAAATTTATAAATAAAAGCAGTTGTTCCATCCCCCATGAGCGCAAACGAATTTCCATCAGAAACCCATGCTTTTGCTTCATTCCAAGTATTCTCACCATAGATCAACTTACGGCCTGTACCTTTCTGGTCCCAAGCAAACGCATCCGAAAGTTTCGGTTCGATCTTTTCCGAATAAGGATACAAATAACTTGTAACTTTATAAAAGCAATCTGTTTCTTCAGAATACCATATAAATTTATCAAATGATTGTATACTATAAAAAATATATTTGCTTGCAGGAATATATTTATTCAAATCATCCTGTAAATAATTTAACGGAAAAGAGAAAGTTCCATACGAGATAAAATTTAAACCGGTATAAAACAAATAACCATTACTACACACAACGACCCGATGACCATCAATGTTACCATCAGCACTTTTTGCCTCTGGAGCCATGACAATGGGAACCATCGGTTCATTATACTTTTCCATACAAAAATCCTCGAACAAATTCAATTCAGAACCTTTCAAGGTCTCACGATCTAAATAATAAGATCCCGTTTCAGACAAAACCCACACTTGTTTATACTCTTCATTTTGCTTTCCTGTATGAAAAAATGCAATAGGACCTCTCAATGCAGGTAAACCACTATTCTGCAAAATATTTCGAACCACCACAGTATCAACTCCTGCCATAGAAATCATTTGCAAATCAACATTCCCGTTTTTATCTTCCCCCGCCAACATAAGCCCACGAGAATAAGGAGTACCTACTATTACCGTGAATTTTTTCTTCCAATGCACATCTGTTTTTTTATCCCAAATTTTTAAATACAAATCATACGTATTAGGAACCAACGAGATAAAATAATTTAACACACGCTCCGTAGAAATTGTATCTTTTTGGTTACTCGTATTTATAGGAGATATTATCCACGCATAATGAAAACGACTCGCATCTGTTTTATCTCCTGATGACATTTCAACAAGAGCATCAATTTTCAATGTATCAATATTTAATAAAACATTATATGTTGTTTTAACATCTCCAAATGTTACCTCATTTATATCATGATAATCATAATTCCCTTTATCGTCATAACACGAAACTACACACAAAAGTGTAATTCCCAACCATATATATATAAATTGTTTCATCGTTTTTATTTTTATCACAATCAAACTTCTTATTAATTTCCTTCCGGATAGGAACCTTGCTCATATATGCAACCACTCACCCACATCAATTGCCCATTATCTTCTAATATAGGGTTACCCTCGTTATAGGCTTTATTCAACACCTCTGAAAATTTCCTTGAAATAACCATTTGTTGTAAATAAGTTATCTTTTTGTCATTTTGGAAATCATCATAAGTATATCCAAAATATTGACATATTAGATTTAATTTCTTGGGCGTAAAAGTTCCAAATTCAAAAGCAGACCATTGTTTCGGTTGAGGCATAATATCAGTCATACAAATTTTATGTATCGTCGCATCAAAAGAATCATAAACTACACTACCATTTGTGAATTTATCCATCTTATCAAACTCATCAAAAGTCAATGAAAAATAATCATTTGCAATCAATTTCAATCCTAAAGTCACCGTATCTGTTTTCATTTCAGGTTGACGATAAAGTAAAACAGGAATATAAGCGTAACTACTATTTGCTTCCACAACATATTCATTCGTTAATGCTCGATAATGAACACCTTCTCTCGCCGTCGTACTATCTGGATTTACCACAACTTTAAACGGACGCGGGTAATTTTTTTCCTCTCCGGTAATCATCACCTTAATCTTAACGACCAACGTATCTTCTAAAATACTTCCAAATTCAGCCAAAGAATAAGGCATATAAGGCCAATCCTTTTCCGAACCCCACGAATTACCATTTTGCACAGCGAAATAAATGGCTTCCTCTCCTTTGTATGACATTAAATCACGCTCACAAGCGACACAAAAAAGAAATAATACCCATATATACATCAATTTTTTCATAATCCAGCATTTTAATTCAGTCTCATATTAATTTCACTATCCGGAAGCGGCACGACATAATTATTTATGTTCATATTTATCGTCTGACTTTCCGAATCTTTCTCCCATTTCCCATTAGGAATCTTCTGCATGGCCTTACGTTTATAGAAGAAAAACATTTGTCCTTCCCCCAGAAACTCCCGACGACACTCTTTCGTAATTTCATCCATCAAAGTTGCTTCTGTCGTAGTCGAACTAGGACAATTTCGACTATTCCGAACCTTATTCAAGTATCCCTTTGCCGTTTCAAAATTGCCAGAGCACTCGGCAGCTAGCAAATAGATTTCACTCAAACGAATCAAAGGAACCATCTTATTAAATTTGTTTGCATTACTTCCTGATACATCTTCATATTTCCGGTGATAATTAATTTCAGTTCCCGCATTACTATACTTTGCCCAAATTGCATAACGATAATCATTCTCTGAAGCATAAAAAGAGTATTCTCTTCCCATTTCTAACCGTCTGGAACTAAAAGTATATATTTGATCTACCGTCGGAATAAACAATTTGTCTTGAATTTCGGCTCCCCGATAAGAATCATAAAGAGAAAACAGCACTTCTGGAGAGAACATCCGGTCAGGTACAGAGGGATCAACAGCCGCAGAATGTTCCACGAAAGGAAAAATCTCGGCTCCCTCTACTTGTACCTCTCTCAATATCTCTTCGGCAACAATCAATGCATTTTTATCATCATGCCCCCACGCATATGTCCGGGCTAATAAAGCTTTTACCGCATAATAATTCATCCTATACTGACGGTAGTATAAAGAGTTGTCTCCCCCATCAGTATTTGATTCGTTGCGTACACCTTCAGTCAAAATCGAGTCTGTACTTTTCAATAGATCCAAAGCCGTATTCAAATCCTCAATCACGAAATTTAAAATCTCTTCTGCTGAAAGTAACGGAGAGATTTCCGAGTCGGAATTTGTTACGTACGGGATACTTTCTTTTGTTTTAGAAACATCGTCATAAACGGGACCAAACAAACGCAACATATCCAGATGTAACATCGCTCTCAAAGCCGTCGCCTCCCCCTTATACAAACCGTAATAAACATCCGACAGCACCTCTCTCTTGGTATCACATTTTTCAATAATTATATTACAATTCACAATCAACGCATAAGCCTTTTCCCAAGCACTCTGGAAAATCGCCTTAATTTCATCTTCTTCATAACGATAAGCCCCCACCATTGAATTCATATCACTACCGCTACCATACGTGTAATATTGTGCCATAAAGTCAATTGTTCCTACACTTAAAGCTCGGCCATAAAGAGCACGATCGACCAAACCGACATACACTCCATTGATCGCCTTCTCAAATCCTTGCCGATTCTCGAAAAGCATATCCTCTGACAAACGATCGGATGGCTTTATATCAATCCATGAATTACAGGAACAAAAAGCCAACAAACACAAAAGCCAGCTATGTTTTATCTTCATTTTCATATCTTTATTTATTAATTATTTATATCTAAAAAGTCACTCCTAACGAAAAGGATATGGAACGGGCAAAAGGATAACTCAATCCGCGTTCATTCTTTACCGTGGAAACTCTAAAAATATCATTCATATAAGCCCTCAATGACATGGAAGAAGCTCCAATACGACTTAACCATTTTCCCGTACTCTCATACCCCAATGAAATGGATTCCCCGGATAACACGTTATTGTCTTCCACGAAACGAGAAGAGATCGGTGTTATTTCACTATCGGCAATTGACTTAAATTTTGCCTTATCCCCAGGTTGTTTCCAACGGTCATACAAAGCTCGTTTATCCAAATTTTCCCACTTCTTGGCACTGGAAAGGTTCTCCACTTTATCATAAAGCGTTTGCATAAAAATCTGTCCTCCTAAACGATAACGTAAATTAATGGAAGCAGAGAATCCTTTATAATAAAAAGATGTACCAATCACTCCCTCCACATCCGGATCACTATTTCCAACAACAACCTCATCGTCATAATCATGCACGAAAGTTTGCTTCCCCTCCTTTGTCAAGAAAATTTCTCGTCCAGTTGCAGGATCAATACCACAAGATCTCACGGCCCACAAATCGGAAGGACTCCCCCCATCATAATAACGTGTCAAATTACGATTACGATTATCCAAATTATATTTAGTTAAAACATCGCTGACATTCCGGTATTCCGAAGTCTGGTGACGCATATTTGCATTCACAGACCAGAACATATCATCCCTACGCACGATAGAATAATTCAACGTCACGTTTATACCCTGCGTAATTTGTTTACCCACATTACGAGGAATAGTTGTTGAACCTGTTGAAGAAGGGGTTCCGATATGTACCAACAACGGATCAGTCTTCTTGTTAAAATAATCAAAGTTCACCCTCAAACGGTTGTCAATAATAACAACATCAAAACCAATATTGCGATCCAATGTCTTTTGCCATTCCAAGCCTCGATTTCCTAAATTGGAAACGATTGCACTAGAACCAAAAACATTCATATTATCTGTATTATAACTATACACTCGGGTAGAAATATAATCATTAAAATTCTGATTTCCAGGATTACCAATAGAAGCTCGTAGCTTTAATAAACTAATACCCGATACATTTTTAAAGAAAGCTTCTTTATGAATATTCCACCCTAACCCTACAGACCAAGTATTCGTGAATTGTTTATCTGACCCGAACACGGAAGAACCATCTGCTCGGTAATTCAAATCCAGCAAATAACGATCATCATAAGAATAACCAAAATTCAAATAATAACTCAATGCTCGATTCTTAGAATCTGTATAAGTTGCTTTTCCATCCTCTTGATAGCCGAGAGCGAACGCAGGGTTAGAAAACTCATCATCTATAAAACCTTGTACTTTATACCCGCTTTTATTCGAACTGTTCTGGCTCAACCGCATACCACCAACAACATTTATCATGTGTTTCTCGTTAAACAACTTCCCGTAAGTCACGCTTAAATCCCCATCATAATTCAAGATTTGAGTATTTGTCTCTTCGTAACTTCCCCGGTCTGCATTATCACTTTTAGAAGCAAACTCAGTGTTAAACGGGGATCTGAATTTTTTTACTTGTTCATTTGACTTCGTTAATCCGAATCGTCCCCGAATCCTCAACTCATCTATCACTCTCCAATCCGCTTCAAAATTATTTGTGAAACCCGTTGTTTCCGTTCCGTCAAAATTGGTCTGTTTCATATCAAACAACGGACTGTAATAAGTAGCTGCAAAATTAGAGAATAACACCTTTTTCAACTCCCCGTTTTCATCATATTTGCGGAAATAAGGATTCGCTTTAGCAAATTCAGAAAACGCCACTGGTTCCCGATCAGCCTTTGAGTAATCAATATTCAGATTATTCGTGAATGACAATCTTCCTTTCCTGTAAATCAAACGAATATTCCCGTTCATCACCTCTCGATCGGAACCTTTCATCACTCCTTCCGTCATTCCGTAACTAACCCCAACACCATAGCGAAAAACATCATCCCCCCCTTCAATAGCAAGAGTATGTCTATGAGTTATCGCAAAACGCAATGGCTCGTTCATCCAATAAGTATCAACCCCTCTAGCTACTTCTTTCATCAAGTCATTATAAATCTGATCTTGACTCTCGTCTAAAATATTACCGTTATCATCAATCAAACGATAACATCCAGCCAAACGTTCAAACGTCAATTTCTCGTAAGAATTCATCAAATTATAATCGGACAAATCAGCAAAAGAAAACTGCATATTCCCGTTATATGTCAATCTTAAAGAACCTGCTTGTGGTAATTTCGTCTCCACAACAACCACTCCGTTAGCAGCCTTAGAACCATAGATAGCCGTAGCCGCTGCGTCTTTTAATATAGTGATACTCTGTACCCGATCCATACTCAAATCACTAATTGTCTGTAATGTTGTTTCAAAACCATCCAAAATAAACAATGGCTGATTCGGGTCTGTCTCGTACTCATCCGTCAATCCCACGATACTACTCTTCCCACGAATTTCAATATCAGGCAAATGATTCGGATCGGACCCGAATTCATTGTTTTCCATGATAGCAAAAGCCGGATCCAAGGTTTTTAAACTTTGTAACACGCTTTGATTACCCACCATTTTCAGATCTTTTGAATTAAATGTCGTTGAAGATCCTGTAAAACTCTCTTTCTTACGAGTATAAATACCCGTGATAACCACTTCATCCACCATCTTTATATTTTCTTTGAGTATCACGTTTATCGTATCTTGACCTGTATATTTTACTTCCATTGTTTCCATTCCGATGAAAGAAAATAATATGGCTAAATCTTTCATTTCTGGAAGTTTCAATACATATTTTCCATCGGCATCCGTAGCAGTACCTATTGTTAAACCTTTTACAACAACCGTAACTCCCGGCATAGGCTGTTTTTTCTCATCAGTAACCTGACCGGTAATTTTAATTTCTTTTTTCTGTTGGGGTATAACAAGTTTACGAATAATGACGATCTTATCCACAATCTCGTAATCAAACCCATTCTGACATAATACCTGATCTAAAATCTGTTTTAATGTTACATCTTTCAATTCTACGTTTTTCACTCTAAAATCACCCAAACTTTCTCTACGATACACAAACTCATAATCCGTGTTCGCTTTCAAATATTCCAACACGTTCTCAAGCATCTCGTCATGGAAGACCACATCCATTTTCTGTTCTTGCGAGTAACTCATGGCACTTACAGAACTAAATGCAACAAGCAAAATAAAAACTTTCAATGTCATAATTAACAGAATTTTTCGCAATCTTCTACCAAGAAGACTACACGTCATACCCTTTTTTTTCATACATTTGTAAAGTATTACATTAAACATTCATCTGCGACCAACAGATGTTTGGCAAAGGGGGAATCGACCAAATTCCCCTTTTTTATTTATTGATAAACAGTTACAGTTTGATTTTTCACGTTAAACTTCACTTCTCCCGTTTTCTCCAATATATTCAAAACCGACTCGAAAGAGGCATAACGAGGAATTTTACCCTTAAACGTAGCCTCCTTTAAAGACGTATTCTGATAGAAAACCGTAAAATCATACCAACGAGCCAGTTTTGACATAATCTCTTCCAAGGTATGATTCTCCAACACGAACATCCCGTTTCGCCAGCTTATCACCTCCGCCACATTCACTTTCCGGGTGTACATCTTTTCATCATTCACCACGGATTGCATCCCCGGATCAAGAATCACGGTCTGTCCATCGGCATCCACCTTCACTTTCCCACTGACCAAAGTGGTATACGTATTCTTCTCTTCCGGATAGGCATCCACGTTAAACTCAGTTCCTAACACTTCCACAGTCTGTTTTTTCACGACAACACGGAAAGGCTTTCTCTCATCCTTCGTCACTTTAAAATACCCCTCTCCCTCTAATTCCACCTCTCGTTTATCATTTCCAAAAGTAACCGGATACTTCAATTTAGAATCGGCATTCAACCAAACCCGGGTTCCATCTGACAAAATCAAGTCAAACTCAGACCCCTTTGGAACTTCAATAGTATTATAGGCCAATTGCACTTGCTGTGGCAAATTCTCTGCCGAGTAAGACAATGTTGATTCTCCGGTCTTCTTTACTAAAATTCCAGCCTCTTCAAAATCCCCTTTCAAACTATCCAACAACATCGTAGTCCCGTCATCTAACCTTAACACAGGACGCTGCGATTTCATCAAAGCGATCGAAACCTGTTCCTTTACAGGTTCTTCTGTTTCCCTCTCGAACAAATATAAGCTACCGAACACGGCCACGACAAATACTGCCGCCACGGTTCCCCAACGTAAAACCCGTAATCTTACCTCTTTCTTACGTTGGAGCTGCACTCGCTTTTCCATATCCAGCAATGCTTTCCGACGACCAATTCTTTGGTAGTTCTTAAAACCGACCTCTAGGAATTCTCCATCTTGCCAACGATCATACAACAGCTTATTTTCCGGAGAAACTTCTCTCCATTCTTCCAACTCCCGAAGTTCTTCTTCAGAAAGCTGTCCAACCCGCTGTCGGGCAAGTAATCCGGCTATTCGAAACCATTTTTCATTCCCACACGTCATAATACGGTTATTTTTTTATCCCCCCTATAACGCAATACCCCTCAAAAGGGGCAATAGAAAATTGAAGTTTTTTCAAAATAATTTCTATAAGCCTGAAAATAAGAATAGAAACAAAGAGGGTTCTAGTTTTTTACGCAAGAAATCCAAGGCCGTCGCCTTGTATTTTTTCACGGAGCTATCGGATAAACCTAATTTTTCTGCAATCTCCACGTTCTTTAATCCCTCCATAAAACTCATTTCAAAAACGATTTTTGCCTTCTCAGGTAACTCTTCGATGGCGCTATACAACAATGTCTGAGCCTCTTGATCAATCACTGAATTGGCAAAACAAGATACATCCTCCAACTCCCGGACATACCGCTCCCGGGCTGAATTTTTTCGGTGAATACTAATGATGTCATTTTTGATCGCCATATAAAGAAAAGCCTTAAACGTGTACACGGAATCGAATTTATTTCTTCTTTCCCAAGCACTGAAAATAGCATTCTGTACGCAATCCTCAGCCAAAAACTCGCTCTCTTCCCCCAAATACTTGATGGCATACAAGATTAATCCCGGATAAACATTCCGATACAACAAATCTAACTTTCCTTGCTGAAAATCAATTAATATTTGGGTATTCCAATTCACTTATCAAGTTTTATCATGCAAGTATAAGGAAAAAATCAGACTCAAGAAACTCACGGTCCAAAAAGATACTCACTCTCTTAACAAGTTTATTCATAAAGAGAGGTTGAGACTAAAAATCCCAACCTACATCCATTATTCAATCCTGATCTAAAATCTACACGAACAAGCTAACACTTTCTCTATAAACATAGAAATGTTCTCTCACACTCATATTTTAATTTACTTCCCCTTCCTCCGAATCAGCACGAACATCCCCATCAAAAGAAGTAATGCCGGAAGAATCCACTGTAATATTACTTTAAGTGAAGCTCCGGTTTCCATGCCAATATTCAGTTTATTATCAACATATGACGAACGTGAAGTATTCACGGGTAATTCCTCATAAGAGAACCAGTTAAACATCGCCATCAGTAAAGCACCATTAGCAGAGATTATCCCCCTGCGGGAAACGGATAATTCACCCATACTAAAACAATCGGCATCGCCCAACACGATGATCCGTTGTAAACGCCCCGCCTGTTCTCTCTCCAAACCCACCATCGTACTCTTCACTCCAGCCCGTTCACCAACCTTGGGATTCAAACGAGCCGTATCGTTCACGAAGTCAATAGTCTCTAACTCGTTCCAAGCCATAGAATCTCTGGATTCCAGCAACGGAATGATTCGAAAACCTTTATCCGTTTTTTGCTGGATAGCCAAAGCACCCGGCATGACTAACGAGGGAGTCGAACTTCTCCGATGTGTCACGTAATACAAATTATCCCAATGGCTAGATATCCCCCGGGCACTATCGGTAACCGTGCAAAGAAGTAAATGTGCGGGATAGTCAGTCACAGCCTTTTGCACCAAAATTCCGGGTTCAAATTGCAACCCTAATTGTTCCACCAAGGGCGTCAGATAAGAATATGTTTTCGGTTTACCCGCCACGAGTAAATTTTTACCATTTTCCACGTAACTGTATAGAATATCCAGTTCATCACTCGTAAACGGTTCCAATGGTTCGGACACGATCAGAATATCCAAACTATCCAAATCCCGGCATCCCCGTCTTAAACTGACATCCAACACGTCAAAACCCTGATTAATCATTGCCCGACGATAAGTTTTTTCCGACACCGAATAAGAATAATCCCGATTACGATCTCCCACGCTAGAACGTGCTCCCCGATCTGACAGGATTCCAACCCGGGGTAATCTCATAGCAACCCGTTTCAATGCAGCAGAAATTTCAGTCTCTCCCGGTAAAGGATTCATGAAATCACGATAAACACGCAGAAACGTTCGCTGTCCATTCTCTCGCTCAATCAAAGTCACAAAATCATACCTCTCGTCACTCAAGTTGATACCTTTTTCAGTTTCCACCTTCGCTATTTCCTCTGGAGTCAGGTAACGTCCCGAACGGGTATCTTGTAACTTTACCGCATCTTTTACCGCCCCCAATAACGTTTTACCGGGATAGCGCTTTTTAAAGTTTTCGCTTGTTGTATCCACATGATAATAAAAAACGTAATTCAATTCCATATCAGGTTTATACCGGATGTAGCGTTCGTAGCGATCAATATCCCTTTTTATATTTTTCGCCGTTATACCGTAAAGCTCCCCGAACAAATTCACGTAAGTTGTCAATTTCACTTTTCCATCGAGTTTTGCCACTATATCCTGACTCGCTTTCGTTAACGAATTTTCCTTTGTATAAGTCGTGTCATAATAACACTTTAACATAGGACGAGATGTCAAATATCCCACCAACATCGTTATAATGAATATCCCCAGGTAACGGGAAATTCTCCCCGCAAGGGAACAACTTTCACGTAACAGTTCTAATTTTAACACGGCAAAACTAAGGAACATCCCACTCATGATAACAAAATAGACGATGTCCTCACTGCAAATTAACCCTCTGATAAACGTATTTGCCCTTCCTCCCAAAGACAACCAGTAGGTGATTTCACGTACAAACGAGTATTCCTGCCAAATCCCGGAAACCAAGCCCAACAAGGTCAGTAAAGACAACATCCCGATTGCCGCCACGATTGGATAATTGGTCAACGTTGACATGAAAAGACCAATCGCCGCGTAAAGCCCGAACAAAAGATACAAACCTAATAAACCTGTGAACACAGTTGCCCATCCAAACGATTCCACGACACTCCCGGCAATCACGACAAAAACCAATAATATAGCCATCATGATCAACCCGTACAACATTATTCCCAAGTATTTTCCCAGCACGATATGCCGTCCCGTGATCGGGGCCGAGAATAATAATTTTATAGAACCTCGACTAAACTCCTGGCTGATTAGCCCCATTGTCAACAAAGGCATAATCAAATAAAACCACTGGCTCACGCTTCCCCAAAGTCCCCTGGAATTATAGAAAATATCTTTGGAAATAGCATACAGACTTCTACCCAACTCCTGTCTTCGGGATAAACTTTCCATCATCTCACCGAACGTCATCCCCGTCATGAACACGAAAAGAACAAGCAAAAGCCACGCTACGGGCGAATAAAAAAGATTTGATAGCTCCAAACGGGCTATCCTGTATATTGCTCTCATAATATAGTTTTCTTTTAATATGATTATTTTCCTGATAATTTAGCAAACACGGCTTCCATGGAACTCTTTTCTGTTCGGATTTCTGTCATTTCCCATCCCCGGGTAACACTTTCACGGATCACTTGCTTTATCGTGTCCCGATCCCCGTCATACATCAAGCGGGCACCGTGACCTCCCACACACTCCACTCGTTTGATACCGGGAAGTGCCATCAATTCATCTGGCAACGGGGGTATATCAAACTCCGCGTAAAGCGTGTTCGGCTCGATATAATTATCAAACTCTTCCACACTACCAGAAAACACCACCCTCCCGTGTTCAATCATTTTGATCGTTGAACAGGTTGCCTGAACTTCTGACAAAATATGCGTTGAAAGCATCACTGTACGATCCTCCGCTATATCCCGAATTAATTGACGCACTTCCAGAATCTGGTTCGGGTCCAACCCGTTTGTCGGTTCGTCAAGAACCACGAATTTAGGATCATGCAAAATAGCTTGGGCAATACCCACCCGCTGCTGGTATCCCCCGGACAGGTTACGTAACAACCGTTCTTTCACGTGCGTGATTCCGCAACGTTCTTCTGCCAACCCGATTGCCGTTTTAATTATTTTCCGATCCATCCAATGAATCTCGGCACAAAAACGCAAATACTCATCCACGGTCAAATCAGGATATAACGGGGGTTTCTGCGGCAAAAAACCGATATACTTTCGGGCCGCCACGGGTTCCTTCAATGTATCAATCCCGTTAATACTCACCTTACCCTGAGTCTGCTTCAATACCCCACAAATAATATTCATTGTCGTTGACTTCCCGGCCCCGTTTGACCCCAGCAAACCAATTACCCCCGAACCGTTAATCTCGAAATTAATATCTTCGATTGCCCATCGAGTTATGGCATAACGGTGATACAAATGCTCTACTTTTACAATTGGATTTTCCATACATACGATTTTTATTCATCATTATAGTTGAACATCAAAAAATGACATTCTATTTCATATCTAATAAAAGGAACGCCACCCTCATTCCGCACCCGAATAAGAGCGGCGTATATCACCCTTGATTCAATTCCTAATTTTTACTTACCCAAATAATTTCCAATAGTTTGTATATCTATGCCCTGTTCTTTAAACGCATCAATCAGAATATTATACTTTCTCCGAATCAAACCATTCCGGTCTTTTAGCGGGTGAAGTATTCCCGTGAGATCATTCGCATTATAATTCCCATTCGGCGGGGTCGCTGTCAAGGTTGTATAAGAATAATCAAAAATCATGTTGAAATAATTTTTGGAATCATCATCCTCTATCATAGAGAGTTGAGCAGATGCGTACGGACGCTTTACAAACCCAAGGCGATAACTCATACTATCAACAGGCCGGGAAGAAGCCGAACCTCCTGCCCAATAATAATCGGAAACATCATAAAAATCGTCATAAGAAAATCGATCCTTCATTTTGTCATACGTCTGAAGGAACCATTTATTCAAATCATTCTTTATTGTTTTTTTACTCGCATCCGTCATAGTCTCAACAGTTTCATCTCCATGACTGAATATAAAGTTATTAAACGAAAGCAGGTATGATTTACTCAACAACGTCTGTTGATTTCCGGCAACAGACTTCAGTTCCCGACCTAAGATAATTTTCAACGGTAACACGGAAGCCAATAACGTGTCTGAATAAAAATTTAAAAAAATCTGTTCCAACAAATCTAACTGCTTACTGATATATGCCTCATCTGCATTCTCCACAGAAAAATTACCCTCGTACTGTGTTTTATAGTTCACGACCAATAATGTTTTCTCATTTAAAGAGACTTCCTGCCATGAAGAACTTGAGTTCTTTGTCGCTCCCAATTTATATTCCACTCCAGCAAGATGCACGACACTGTCTTTCACAAAATCACCCTCTTTCATCTCGTAATAATTCACAGTCCTCACCGTATCCGGATACATTCCTTGCCAACTGCTTAAATTAAAATAAACATCAACCGGGTTAAACTTATAGAGAACATACACGCCAGTCCGATCAAACCAATCCATAATACGGGCATCATATTCATGATTACCTTGTGGTATCACTAGCTCGTATTCTTCCACGCCCGAAGGAGTCAGCTCTTTACCGTCATCGTTACATCCGATCCACCCGACTAATCCGACAATTAATATCCACAATATACTCTTTGTTTTCATACGATTCTAATTAAAAATTAATCTATTGATTTTGTACCAGAGAAGGATTCTGCTCCGTGATCACCTTCGGTATTGGCAAAGCGTAATATTCCATATTCTGTTCATACTCAATGCTACTATCATACAAGAGATGAGTAACCATTACCCCCAAACGGCGCACGTCACACCAACGATGACTCGTTTCCCCACATAGTTCCCGGCGACGTTCTGTCAAACAGAAATCCAACAATTCCTGACCATCCGTCAAGTCCACTTCTGCATACTTACTCTTATTAAGACGATATTTTCTCAACTTATTCAAATCAGCCAAAGCCTTCAATCTGAATTCGTCCTGACCTCCCGCCAGATATTTCCGAACATAGGCTTCTGCCCGATTCAAATACAATTCTGCCGTACGAATTCCCTGCATTTTCCCATAATCAGAACTTCCCTTGCTTATACCGGGATACCCTCTTGTAATCGTAGAATTATAATATAAAAAGAGACTTTTCCGGAAATCAACATTATCCGTATATATATCTATCAAATTCTCCGATAAAATAAACGGGGGAGACAACCTAGGTTGAAAACTTATACTGTACCCTTCGCTATATTCCCTAACCCAAATAATTTCATCCGGAGTAGAAGATGTATTATATACCCGTCCACCATCATTTAAATCCAGTAAATTAGACTTTACCATCAAGACGGAGTCCGCGTAAGCCAAGGCTTTATCCCAATCTTCCATGTATAGATACACCCGGGACAATATCGCTTTAGCAGCCAGATGATCTATTCTAAAAAAATTACGATCATACCTATTGGTTGACAGCAACTTATTTCCTCGCAAAAGATCCTGTTCAATCCGAGCATAAACTTCTTTCACCGTGTTTCGAGTAAAAAATTGTCCCGTCACCGTGGCATCCAATTTCAACGGGACACCCAAATCGGTCTCCGGATTTCCTTGATTATAAGCAACTCCAAAAAAGTTTATCAAATGGAAATAGTACCAGGAACGAAGTACCAAAGCTTCACCCCGCAAACTCTCCCGGACGAGATCCTCCCCCTTCATATCATCCAAGTAATCCAAAACCAGATTACACCCCAAAATACCCTTATAGGGGATCTCCCAACATCCGTTATAATATCCCCCACCATCATCATCAAACATCTTTGAATCCCACAAATACCTCCATTTATTCCGTTCATATTCATCCTGCACATAAACTAACGGTTCTACCGATTTCACATTATCCGTGAAAATCTCTGTCATGTAAAAAAAGTTATGATTATCATGATAACCATCTCCCAATAAAATTTGTTCCAAATCCGAAATCATCGCGGGCCGGACCTCATCCTGACTGGACTCTTCTAGAAAATCACTACATCCCGTTAACCATAGAACAGACATTAGCAAATATATTTTTCTTATTTTCATCGTAATATCTTTTATAAAATTAGAAACTCAAGTTCACTCCCAACGAGAAATTTTGAGATCGAGGCTGTTGTCCCAAAGCAACTTCCGGATCGCGGCCCTTGAAATCCTTACTCTTAATTTGTAAAGGATTGGTCGCCGTGAAAGAAACGGTCATGTTTTTTGCAAAACTTCTGATCCACCCATCCGGCAAACTATAAGAAAACTTAAAATCATTGAAACGAATATACCACGCATTCACCACACGGACATCCGATTTTGCCCAAGCATCCAAAGGATAAACTCCTGTACCATTCCCAAACGGACGAAGAGGATGACTATTATCCCCGGTCGGGATAGAAGGAATATCTGTATGTTTCTCATCTCCAGGATTCCGCCAACGTTTATTCAACTGAGTTGAAGCATTCCGATACTCACTCATCATCCGGTGACCCGAAGTATAAGGGGAATTCAAAAATGTATAATTTCCCCGGCTCACATAAAAATTCAACGGGAAAGAGAAACGTTTCCAGCGAAATATCATGTTGATTCCTACCGTGAAAGTCGGTTCAATCGTTCCCATGTACGCCATGTATTCAGTCGCATCTTCCGCAGCCTGCCTCGTATCTGCCCTTGAAAAATCAAACATCGGAGCACCATGTTCCGGATTCAGTCCCGTGAAACGGAATGCCCAAAAACTTCCGACAGGATACCCTTTTTTGTTCAACGTTCCAGCTGCCGCCTTTTTCCAGTCTTTTGTCGACTCCAACTTCGAATTCACCGTGTTATCATTTCCCGAAAAACTCGTACCCAAACTCCACATAAAATTCTTTGTCCGAACCGGAACGACACTAAAAGCAAGATCCCATCCCTTATTCTTCACGTCTCCATCATTCAAGGCCATACTCGTGGTCCCGTTTTCATACGGAATTTTCGCTGTCGTGATCACGTCTGTCGTTTTCTTATAATACCAGTTAAATGTTCCTGTTAACTTGCTCTTTAAGAAAGCGAAATTAACTCCCAGATTCACGGATAACGTTTTTTCCGGTTTGAGATCAGGATTAGGCAGCTGACTCCATGTCATTTTCCATTCCCCGGTCTTGGAATCTACCGATCCCATTTTAGCGATAAAATCCGGACTAACATTCTCGGCCACGTTTCCTTGATAACCAAAGGTAGCAGAGAACGACAAATTATTCACCAAATTCTGGCCTTCCATCCAATGCTCATCCGTCACGTTCCAACGCAGCCCACCCGACCATACCGGCTGGAATTTCGTAGATCCACCAAAACGATTGGAGGCATCTCCCCGCACGGAAAAATTAATCGAGTAACGATTATCATACATATACCCACCTGACATATAATAAGAAATATAATTGGACAAGCGATCTGTAACCGACGGTATCGTCCGGGCATATTCCGTATTTTCTACCAAGGTGATCCCATAATTCAACGGTACATTGGTAAAGCTCTTTCCTCGGTCTGGCATATATCCCCAGTTTGTTTGTGAAAAACCCTTGTATTGATTACTACGGGTCTCGAAACCTGCCACTAAATTCACGGCATGTACTCCATTACATAATTTCACGAATTCCGCTTGTATTCGTGCCGTGTAATTAAAATTTCGACTCTCCGAGACCGTCAACATCCCACCATAAGGCAATTTTGACTTCTTATATTCGTTATCCGTCACGGTAAATTCACCATATTCATACCCTCGAATTGCGGTAATTTTATGAGATCGCTCCGAGAACCATGTTTCAGCAAAAGAAGAACTTGATGCCCCACCCAGTGTTGCCGAAATTGTCAGATCCTCGTACACTCTCCAGCGAGCATTCAAATTTAAGTTTATACTTTTCGAAGAATTCTTGTTCCCTGAATTTTCTAATTCATTCAATATATTGTATTTAGCCATACCATTTTCATAATAGTACAACTGTCCCTCATCATAACAAGGAATCGTCCGACTCGTGTTTATCGCGTAATTATAAGGATCAACCCCAGAAGCAAAAGCTATTGTCTCCGTATGGTTACCGGATAACGAAGCGGTTAACGTCAATTGTTTCCAGAAAATAGTTGTCATATTCAGATTACCCGTGTAAGACTCCTGCTCATTACCCTTTGCAGTATTCTTTTGATTACGATACCCAAAAGAAGCCCGGTAAGTAGCATCCTCATTTCCCCCGGAAAAACTCAGTGAATGAGATTGAGAAAATGGAGTTCTATACAAAATATCAAACCAATCCGTATTTGCAGTTTCGAACTTTTTCACCCCTTTGTGAAATTCATCTAAACTAATTTCCCGGCGAGAATAAGCCAAAGCTAATCCAATATAGCCAATTCTTTCGTCACTAACCTGCGCACCTCGTTCAAAAGCCTCGCGAGAAAGAGCGACCCGGTCTTTTGAATTCATAATTTCCATCCGGTTATAATTCAATCTCTGACTCATGGAAAAATTCCCGGAATAATTCACCGACAAACGTCCTCGTTCTCCTTTTTTTGTCGTGATCAAAATCACCCCATTCGCCGCTTTTACACCATAAATTGCCGTGGCTGAAGCATCTTTCAACACGGTTATATCCTCAATATCATTTGGATTTAGCCACGAAACTGCTCCCCCGATAAACTCTTTCATCATATCAAGATTATCATCGCTGATTGCCGCCAACGACTCGGCCTCAAACGGCAGATTATCTTCTTGA
Organism: Butyricimonas sp. RTP31003st1_G1_RTP31003_210430; assembly: GCF_040920905.1. Lineage (NCBI taxonomy): Bacteria > Pseudomonadati > Bacteroidota > Bacteroidia > Bacteroidales > Odoribacteraceae > Butyricimonas > Butyricimonas sp. RTP31003st1_G1_RTP31003_210430. Next base: position 28,877 of record NZ_JBCOSQ010000001.1, read on the forward strand.
ATAATACCATCAACTACCCATACCGGATCAGCATTACCCACCAACGTGGATGTTCCTCTCACTCTCACCTTCTGCCGGGTTCCCGTCAAACCACTCGTGTGAGTAACCATCATGCCGGGGATTTTCCCCTGCAACATGGACTCAATGGTCTCGTTACCTGTCATGATCAAATCTTCTGCTTTCACCTTCGAATAAGATCCTGCCATAGCTTTCTCTTTAATCACTTGATAACCGGTAACAACTACTTCCTCGATCTGTTTCAAATCTTCCACCAACACCACCAGAAGAGTATCACTTTTTTCTGTAAACCGAACTTTTTTACTTTTAAAACCTACAAAAGAAAATTCCAGAAAACCCTCCCGGACTGGCAACATTAACGAGAATACTCCTTTCGTATTCGTTGCAGTCCCAACAGTCGTTCCTTCCAACTTTACCGTCACTCCCGGCAAAACTTGTTTCTTTTCATCTACAACCTTTCCCGTGATTTTCAACATTTCCTGTTGTCCACGGGTATCCTCCCGACGTTTCACCACGATAATATTTCCTCGAAAACTATACGTTAAATCCGTCCCTTCAAAAAGACGTATCAGTACGGCCTCCACGCTCTCATTCCTCACTTCAATAGACACCTTCCCCAAACTATTCGTTTGTTCGGTATTAAAAATAAAATGCAAATCAGTCTGCCGCTGAATCTCATCCAGTAACATTTTCACCGTAACCTCCTTCATGTTCAAACTAACTCGTTCCTGTTGGGCATAAGTACTTGCCGAAAGAGAAAACGTGAAACAAGACAGTAAAACGAGACACATTCTCATAATTTTCCAAAATTTACGCCAACAACCCGAATGGGATCGAAGGCAAATTCGATTTTTTTCCATACTTTTGTAATTGATAGTTAGATTATTTACCAATAGACTCACACGATAAGGTCTATCGGAGATTAAACTAGCGGAAGGTGCTTCCAACGCCTTCCGTTTTTTTATTTAGTAACAATAATAATTCGTTCCTTGATTGTAAATTTTACCCCCGTGGCTTCCGTGATCGCATCAAGAATATCCTGAATTTCCTTATAACGCCCCAGATGACCGGAAAAATGAAGGTGTTTAACACTCTCTGTCTGGTAGAACACGTCCACGTCATACCACAACGAAAGTGTGTTCATAATCTGTTCTAAACTCTCCTCCTCAAACGTGAAAATCCCTTTTGTCCAAGCCACATACTGCTGGACATTCACGCTCTTAATCTCGATTTTTCCACTTCCCCGGTCAAAACGAGCCAGTTTGCCCGGGCTCAACATATATTCTTTCGTTGAATGTGGCAATTTAATACTTACCTCTCCTTCCACCAAAACGGTCTGTATATCGTTTCCCTTACGCGTATTCACGTTAAACGACGTTCCATAGACTCTCACCTGCATTCCTTCTATTTCCACATAAAAAGGTCGAGCACTATCTTTTTTCACCTCGAAATAAGCCTCCCCGTCCAGATAAACCTTACGTTCCTCCTTTCCAAACCTCACGGGATATTCCAAATTCGTCGCAGAATTTAACATGACACTAGTCCCATCAGATAAAGTCAGGTGAAACTCTCCCCCCCGGGGAATCTTCAACACACTATATTGCAATTTTTCCTCTTTCCCGTCAATACCACTATCATACACCAATCCCCCACTCGTTCGTTTAGCTTTCAGCCCTTCTCCGACCTCTATTTCCTCCTGTTTCATTCCTTTCAGTGCCAATGTCGTTCCTCCCGGAAGTACCAATGTCGCCTTTACCTGCCCGGGTTCAATGACCTCGCTTATTACCCGGTTTTCAACTTCTTCCTCCCGGTTCAGTATCCAGATAGCAACTCCTATCATGACCGGGATCACAGCCACAGCCACGTACTTCAATACCCGTCGCCATAAATAATACCGCTCACGCTGTATTTGCCGTTCAAAACGTCTCCAACCCTTTTCCATATCAATCCGGCAAAACTCAGGAAACTCCTCCGCAAACCGCCCTTCTTCCTTCATCTCTTCAAAAAAACGACGGTTTCCCTCGCTCTCCTCTACCCAGAATTTCAACTCCTGTCGTTCCTCCTCAGAAATAGCACCAGATAAATAAAGTCGAATCATTCGAACTATTTTCTCATTAAAGATTTCCATATCCATTCTCTAATTTTACACCACATACGACAAGCACCTCGAAAAGGGGTAAGTAGAAAAAGACTTTTTTCAATAAAATTTTATAAACTAAACGAAAAGTAGGCTAGAATCAAAACATTCGAAACATAACCAACAAGACAAATAAATTACCCAGGCGTTCTTTCAAGAAACGAACGGCATTCTTTTTATGAGTCTTAACGGTTTCCACGGAAAGAGATAATAATTCGGCAATCTCCTCATTTTTTTTACCCTTCAGATGTAATTCAAATACTTCCCGGCAACGATCAGGCAATTCACGAACAGCCAAGTACAATTCCCGGTAAACTTCTTCCCGCATTAAATTATACTCCCGTTCACCTTCATCATCATGATTGGCAAGTTGATAAGCAAGATACCGATTTTCAACCGCTTTGTGCTTTAAATAATCCAGACACCTATTCTGAACCGCATCATACAGAAATGCCTTGAATCCATGAAAAGAATTGTATTCTTTCGGGCTTTCCCAGATCGCCACGAATACCTCCTGCACCACATCCTCGGCTACTTCCCGCTGGCGGACACGTTTCATGGCATACAACACAAGATAATTGTAGAAGTGTTCGAATAAAGCCCGAAACGCTCCTACTTCTTTGGCATTAATCTGTTGAATAAATTTATCTTCTGAAATACCCATTCACTCCCTAATTGGATTCTTGACAAATATAAAATATTCCAGCTAAGAAACAAAATCATGGAACTGATTATTTTGTAACTTACAAAACAGTCAGTTCCATAATTTTCATTTAAACCAATCCCGTTTCAACCAAGCCTCGAACAAGGGATCTTGAAATGTGATTTCATTCCCTCTCACATCAATCACTTCCCGTTCCATAAGAGCTTGCTTTATTCTAACCACATTTCCAGAGGTACCAATCCGGTAAGCCTGCAATGTTTGTTTTGAACTTAATTGCTTTTCTCCCGCTATTAATGCCTTCAAAAAACCGAGCTGGGCATTACTAAACGTTTCCATGCTATTCAGAAAAAGTAAGCTCAACTGGTCAATCAACCCATTATACGCTTCCTTAACAACAGATGGCACAACTAACTTCTCTGTCCTAAGCCACACCTGTTGAGCCAATTGCTGTACATAATACGGGTGCCTGTCTACCAATTCCACCAATAACTGAATTTCATCCCGTTCGATAACCTTATTAGTCGTTTGGAATTTTTGTCGGATAAACGGGACCCACTCTTCCGTTTCTATTTTTTGAAGAAACATTAAGTCTCCAAACTTATAAAAAGGCATTGAAACATTCGCAAAAACATCCATCAACATGTGTCGCTTACTGCCAAATAAACAATAAGCAACGTGAGTATGTCGCTGCCAATGGGCCCTCAACTTCTTTTGAAACGCCAAAGAATCCCCGAAATTAGCCACGTTCTGAAATTCATCAATACAAATAATTAAACGAATATTTTTAGATACAGCCAAAGCCTCTGCCAAATCCAGAATATCATCCGGATTACGTTTCAATTCCTCCAAACCAATCCCAAAAGACAGCTCACTCTCCACATCAGCCGTAAAAGAAATCCGGGGGATCAAGCGGGCAAGGAAGTTTTTGGCATTTATCGCTATTTCTTCCCACTTGGAAGATACAGATGTTAAAACCTCTTTCGCTAATAATGTATAAAACTCCTCTTCTTCCCTCACGTTAAAAAGGTCAATCATGCATAATTTCACATCTCCTTCAGACGCTAGGAGTTGTTTGGCAACATGCGTTACTAACGATGATTTTCCCCAACGACGAGGAGAAATAATAATCGTATTTGTCAAACTTCTGAAATTCTGCAATAAACGTTCTGTTTCCACTCGTCGATCCGTGAAATTTTGATCCGTAGCTATTTTCCCAAAAACAAAAGGCGTTTCCATATTTATTCGTTTTATTCTAGAACAAATATAACTGATTATTTTGTAAGTTACAAAATAGTCAGTTCACAAAATACAATATGGATAAACGATTTAGCTAAATAACTCCCGACAAATATCTCCCACCCGAGAAACAAATCTCACTTTTATATGTGCAGGAACTTTTGTCAACGCTTTCTTATTTCCCGCCGGAACAAATATTTGTTGGAATCCGAGTTTTTCAGCCTCCAGTATTCGTTGTTCGATACGACTCACGGCACGAATCTCTCCCGACAAGCCAACTTCCCCGGCAAACACGGTATTCGTGGGTATCGGGGCGTCTATATTTGAAGAGAGAACTGCCATCACGACCCCTAAATCCAAAGCCGGGTCACTCACCCGTATTCCTCCGGCAATATTCAAAAACACATCCTTCGCCGCCAACCGGAAACCCACCCGTTTTTCCAACACGGCAAGCAACATATTCAAGCGTCGCGTATCAAAGCCCGTTGCAGACCGCTGGGGCGTCCCGTAAGCCGCCGTGCTAACCAAGGCCTGCACTTCCAACAAAATCGTTCTAACGCCTTCCATGGTGGCTGAAACGGCGACTCCACTCAAATCTTGGTCATGATTGGATAGCAACAACTCGGAAGGATTAGCCACCTGTCGCAAACCGGATTGCAACATCTCGTAGATACCTATCTCGGAAGTCGAACCAAAACGGTTCTTCATAGAGCGCAAAATACGATACATATGTTGCTGATCACCCTCAAATTGCAGGACGGTATCCACCATATGTTCCAGAATCTTCGGACCGGCCAACTGACCGTCTTTCGTGATATGCCCGATCAAAATAGTCGTAATCGTATTTTCTTTCGAGTAACGCAGCAACACGTTAGTACATTCCCGGATTTGCGATAAACTCCCCGGAATGGCATCCACACTCTCTGTTGCCAGCGTTTGTATAGAGTCAATAATCAATAATTTCGGTTCAAGCGCACGGGAATGTTCCAATACCGTCTCCAACGAGTTCCCCGAAAGGAACAGGCAATCGTCATTCTCCGCCCCCAATCGTTGCGCCCGCATCTTGATCTGCGACACACTCTCCTCCCCGGAAACATACAGCACTTTCCCACAACGATTATGCAAGGCAAATTGCAGTACCAACGTCGATTTACCGATACCCGGCTCTCCCCCCAGTAGAATCATAGAACCCGGTACGATTCCACCTCCCAACACCCGGTTCAGTTCTCCATCTCCGGTATCCATACGTTCATCCGCATTCGCCTTCACCTCCGACAACTTCAAAGGCCGTGAAGAACTTGCCCCCACGATAGAAGCCACCCGGTTTCCTTTGGTAGAAACTTCCACCTCTTCCACAAAACTATTCCACTCCCCACAAGTAGAGCATTTCCCAACCCATTTGGATTCCTTTGCTCCACAATTCTGACAAACGTACACGGTTTTTGTTTTAGCCATACAATTGAAAATTGAAGATTGAAATAAACCATCTAAATAATAACCTCTCCTCTCCCAATAGGGAAAACCACTTGGTAATCAACTCTCCCCCTGTGTAAGGGGGAGTCGGTGGGGGTAGTTCTCAAATAAAACTTTTTCAATCTCGTTATTCTTACAATACTTTCTATAAATCAGATCATCAACAAAATGAATTTTCAATTAATCAAAGATTTCATCTGAAGAATCATAATCCGTCATTCCCTCTCTATCCGCATCCCCACAATCAAGCACATGGTTCACCCCATTCGGTTTTTGGAAATCACTTTGCGGCACGGCAAGAGATTTATCCGCATATACTTTCTGCATAAACAAAGCCCAAATCGGAAGTGCCATACTAGCTCCCTGTCCATTCGCCAGATTCTGGAAATGGATAGAACGATCTTCCGCACCTACCCAAACCCCTCCGGCAAGATCAGGTGTAATTCCGATAAACCAACCATCAGAGTGATTCTGTGTCGTTCCGGTCTTTCCCCCGATCTGGTTCTTAAAACCATACCGGAAACGCAAACGGCGCCCCGTTCCTTCATCCACAACCCCCTGTAACAAATTCGCCATCAGGAATGCCGTATTTTCAGTAATCACCTCTCTGGATTCCGGGTAGAAATTCGCCAGCACGTTACCATACTTATCCTCAATTTTAGTCACCATCATCGGTGCATTATATACCCCTTTATTCGCGTATATCGAGAATGCCCCGACCATCTCTTTCACGGAAACCTCAGAAGAGCCCAAGAAAATCGCAGGAACTGGGTCTATAAAACTCGTGATTCCCATCCGGTGAGCCATTTGCACGACGGCCTCCGGGGTAAATTGTTTCAATACCCAACCGGAAATATTATTCACCGAATTTGCCAATCCCCATTTCAAAGTCACCATCTCACCTTCCCGCTTATCCGTGGAATTACGAGGTGTCCAAGTCGTCCCGTCCGGCAAGACAAACGTCTGTTGCACGTTCAGCACCTGATCACAAGGTCCCAGCCCTTCTTGCATCGCCAACGTGTAAAGAATCGGCTTGATCGTTGAACCGATCTGCCTTTTTCCGGTACTTACCATATCATACTGGAAATAACGATAATCCGGTCCTCCCACGTACGCCTTGATTCGGCCCGAAGAAGGTTCCATCGCCATGAATCCGGCCCGGAAGAATGACTTGTAATGTTTCAATGAATCCAACGGACTCATCACGGTATCCCGTACACCTTTCCACGTGAAAACAGACATCGGGATCGCTTTATCAAAGGATTTCTTTATCTCTTGAAAACTCTTACCAGCCTTATTCATTGACCGATAACGCTCGGTACGACGGATAGAAGTATTCAAAATATCATTGATCTCGGAAACCGTCAAATCATTCGAAAAAGGCGGATGAGCTTTTCTACTTCTCTCAGCCATAAATGCCGGCTGCAACGTTCCTCCCAGATGTTCCGTCACGGCCTCTTCCGCATATTTCTGCATCCGGGAATCCAATGTTGTATAAATCTTTAACCCGTCCGTGTAGATATTATAATGCGAACCGTCTGATTTCAAATTCTTGTTGCACCACCCGTAAAGCGGATTCGTTTCCCAAGCCAAAGAATCTACCGCATACTGGTCTTTACTCCACTTGCTATAATTCTTTTTATCCGGTTTGGATGCTGTCATGTATAACCGTAAATATTCCCGAAAATAAGTCGCAATACCCTCTTTATGATCCTCCTTGTGAAAATCCAATCCCAAAGGCAGAACTTTCAAAGAATCAAATTCAGCACGTGAAATCTTGTCATATTTCAACATCTGTCCCAACACCACATTCCGGCGTCCCAACGTCTTCTCTTCTCTGCGTACAGGATTAAAAAGCGAAGGATTTTTGGCCATTCCCACCAACATGGCGGCTTGTTCCACCTTCAAAGAATCGGGTGTTGTCGAAAAATATATGTTTGCGGCAGAGTTAATACCAACGGCCAAGTTCAAAAAGTCAAACTTATTGAGATACATCGTGATGATCTCTTCCTTCGTGTAGCTCTTCTCCAATTTCACCGCAATCACCCACTCCCGAAATTTACGCACGGCTAACTCCATGAAATTCTGATTTGCCTCCCGAGGGAACAACATCTTTGCCAATTGTTGCGTGATCGTACTACCACCTCCGGCAGAAGAATTCCCGGTCAACATACCCTGTGCCACCCGGAACAATCCTCGCACGTCAATACCACTATGATCATAGAAACGTACATCCTCCGTGGCAATCAACGCATCGATAACACTCTGAGGAATATCCTTATAGTCCATGTACCGACGGTTCTCACTCCCCTCGAAATACTTTCCTAAAATCTTCCCGTCCTCGGAATAAATCTCCGTGGCAAATTTATTCTTGGGGTTCTCCAACTCCTCGAACGTGGGCATAAAACCTAATTTACCCGCCGAAACAAGGTAGAAAAAGAAAAACACACCCGCAACAAAAACAATAAATAGCCCCCAGAAAATGGCAAAGTCTTTCCAATATCTTTTAAACATCACTTCTCGTTTTTATTTTAGCATACAAAGTTAGAAAATTAAATTTATATCTCTACCGATCAAGAAGAATCTCTCCTTGCTCTTTCATAAAAACGATCAAAACTTCTTGAAACCTTAAGAGTTTTATTCCACAATCCACTTCTCAATATATCGTGTCTTGTTGTCGAAGTTAATACCGATCTTGAACAATTGATGGGAAAAAGATAGCACATGTTTCACGAAATACAAAGCCTGAAGAATAAATGAAATACCCTATCACACAATAACCATATTCCCTTCACCCCCATATCAAAGACACCCGCTGAACGTCTTTGAAACGTCTTTGATTCGAAAGTGATACGTCTTTGATCCCTAACTACACCCTGTCTTCAACGGATAATGTACGGATTCTACACGGATAACGAACCAATTTACATTCCATTAATAAGTTTTCAAAACATCTATCTATCCATTAAAAATTCTTTAGGACCAATACTTTATTTATTAAAGAATAGTTTCCAGTGCAGATGGAAACTATTTTTCATTCACACTGGAAACTAATCTTTTTAAAAATCACGTCTGATCTTACACTGAATTTAAGATACTTCGAAACATTATCGTTTCATACCATTTCCGAATATGACATTATAAATTAAAATCACTTTTTTGGAAAAAAAATTTTCATTGATCTAATCTGTTAATAATGATATTTAACAACTATATATTCGTTAACTATCTTTTTGTCAATTGTAGTTTACTAAAATTGGTTTACTAAGTTTACTGTAAACTTTTTTCAGGACAATACATAATACTTGGCTCATGGTTAGGCTATTCTTTCCCTATACCATAAACATAGCATGAACATAGTAACAACATAACAACAACATAGATTTGTGTTCATGTTCTGTATGCGGTATGTTCGAGATTACTTTATGTGGTAGAGGAACCATAGAAAAAGGATAGAGAAAAGATAGGGAAAGGCAAGATCAAAAAATAAAACGATTTTTAATACTTGTAATAAAAATTTTATCTTATATATTTGTGAGGTGTATCTTTAATCCTTACTATGCAAGAGAAAGAATTTGAACATATTTTCAAATACCATTATATTGATATATATAATTTTATCTATCACTATATCATGAATGGAGATTATTCAGAAGATCTAGCACAGGATGTTTTTATTTGTTTTTTTGAAAAAAGAATCAAGTAAGTAAACTAGTAATTAAAACCAAAATGCCACAGTGGAATAATATTTTTATATCCATATTCAATGTTATCCTTTACGATATATGCATTTTCTATCCCTTCTATCTGCTTTTGCTGTTTTCCTTGGCCTCCAACCTCAAAAGTAAAATTTTCAATCCGGAAATCAGACTTTTCAGATGAAAAGACATCATTGTACACTTTCATCTGGGAAAGAAAAAACGTTTCTCGAATATTTCCTATATCTGATTTATTTTCAGCTAAAGCATAAATCAAATTTGTGTTATCTAAATACACTTTTTCCACTTTACCCAATAATCTAATACCTCCAGTTTCACCACGTAATTGAGCAATTATACCAGCTCTTTCCAGATAATACAAGAAATCTGTTACTTGATTACGATGCACATCTATCATTTGACCTATTTTCGTAAAATTAGGCTTGAATGGTACACTTTGAGAAATAATATAAAGTAATTGCCGAATTTTTTTTGTAGAAGCAATATTCATACTAGCATAGATAGGAATATCATTCTCTACCGTAAGACCTATCACATTCCGCAAGCGTTGTTCATAACCAGGATCCCGAAAGAATGGATAATATCCTTTCATCATGTACTCTTTAAATAAAGGTAATGGTAACCTTGTTTCAGGAAATTCAATTTTGTGCGAAAGAATATCCTCTAAAGAATAGGCTGGCAACTGCATTCCATACGATAAATTCAAATATTCACGAAAAGAGAGTCCCGGCAAATAGTAACTCAATGCCCGACGACTTAAATCTGCATTTCCCTTATAAATATCCAAAATAGAAGAACCCGTGAATATAATCTGAAAATCAGGATAATAATCATATATCATTTTCAGTTCCTTAGACCACTCCGAATATTTATGCACTTCATCAATAAAAAGATGTCTTCCCCCGTTTTTATAAAAATCCGAAGCTAAATCAAAAAGTCTATGTTCTGCAAAATACAGGTCATCCGCATTAATAAAAAGCGTATCATCCAGCGAATGATTTAATTTTATACGCTGTAACAACATAGTGGTTTTCCCCACTCCCCGAGGTCCCACAATTCCAATCATACGTGCCGACCAATCAATTTTATCATACAAATATCGGATATATGATGTATCTGTCAATAACAATAAACGCCGGAAAAGTTCAATTAATTGTTCCATAACTGTAATAAAATCAATGTTATTGATGCAAATATACAAAAATGCTGATTTAAATCAGCAAATTTTCGAAAAATTGCTAGTTTAAATCAGCAAATCAATATATCGTTATGAATCATTTACTCTATCACCTCAATCTTAACCTTCACATCATTAACGGTACATCCATCTGTCTTGAATTCTATGATCATCCCGGTATGAGTCCACATCGTCTGGAAATCCCGATCTTTCAGTTCTCCTGCTTTTAAAGGAAACGAGCGACGGGAACGAACTCCACTAGTCTCTCCGTCTTCTCTTATAGTTAAAATAGCATCACAATCCAAGGAACCTTTCACCGTGATATGTAGCCTTTGGGGAGTTTCTGTTTCGGTGTTATAGACAAAAGTGGCCAATTGCTTATTATTAATAGTAAACGTCTGTTCCTCAACAACTCCACCGGATGATTGCATCCACACGACGATTCCCAGTATCAACATGATTAAAACCGCGAAAACATATAGAATTCTTTTCAATTTCTTACTCGTCATAAGTACCTATTTTTTGTTATAATGATTATTACAAAGCTAGCAATTTAAGGTCAAATACCCAAAAAATTATTATCATCCCGTAAAACTGCAAGATATATCTTGCAGTTTTACCAAATCATTGCTTGTTATATCATGCAATTTTCCCTATATTTGCAGAAATGACTTGAAAAACATCAGTAATATGGAAAATCTATATAGAACATTTAGATTACTTTTGGACAACACTACAACAAATTTCATTCGTTATCTACATGATCAAATTTCATGGAACAGCCGTCTGGTGGCAATACTTGGAGCAAGAGGAGTCGGCAAAACCACCTTGTTATTACAACATATAAAACTCCATGATAACATTAACGAAACTCTTTTTGTCACGGCAGATGATCTCTATTTTTCCACAAATACACTTTATGAGCTTGCACTGAAATTTTACCAGCAAGGTGGAAAAAAGTTATATATTGATGAAATCCATAAATATCAAGCATGGTCCAAGGAGATTAAAAATATATATGATCAAATCCCCGGATTAAATGTAATATACACGGGTTCTTCTATTCTTGATCTGGAACAAGGGGGAGCCGATCTCAGCCGCCGTAAACTAGAATATCATATGACAGGATTGTCATTCAGGGAATACCTGAATATAGCCAAAAATATAAAATTACCCGTACATTCATTCGAAGACATATTATCTAATAAAATACAATTCCCATACGATAAGGAACGACCGTTGCAATTATTTAAAGAGTACCTGCAACAGGGTTATTACCCGTTTTTTAAAGAAGACGGTTATTACATTCGCTTGAAAAGTGTTTTAAATCAAACGCTTGAAAATGATATTCCCAATTTCGCACAAATGAATATTTCCACGGCGCAAAAGCTAAAAAAATTATTATATATCGTGGCGCAAAGTGTTCCCTTTAAACCGAATTTCTCGAAACTTTCAAGAGATTTAGACGTGAACCGTAATTTCGTACCCGACTTGATGTTCTATCTCGAAAAAGCCGGAGTAATCAACCAATTACGAAATGATACCAAAGGAATAAAACTACTTGGTAAAGTTGACAAGGTGTATCTTAATGATACAAATCTTGCATACGCCATCTCAGACACAACGCCAGATATTGGAAACGTGAGGGAAACGGTGTTCTTTTCTTTCATGCGAACAACACAAGAAGTTACCACATCATCCGTAGCAGATTTCACTATTGGTAAATATACCTTCGAAATTGATGGCAAAAATAAGACACAAAAGCAAATTGAAGGGATAGAAAATGCTTATGTTGTAAAAGATGATATAGAATACGGATATAAAAATATCATTCCTCTTTGGGCATTCGGATTAATCTATTAAGAAAACTAAAAGATAAAAACTAAAAGATATATTTGAATCCGACCTACTGTTCACAAATTGTTTTATCAACAATCACATCACCCTGTTCTAATAAATACACAACCATATAATCCTCATTTTGTTTCAGATCCAAAAGTAAAAATACCGTACTTTCCCGGAAACGAGTGTATATCGCAGCTCCAAAAATATCATAATATTTATTGAAATTCCACACGCAATCCAAACCTATACAATAAACATTCGTATCGCAACTTTCTCCTATATAATAGCCAATTACAATTTTTCGAATATTAGAATCATTCTCGTAAACAGGTGCCAAAGCCTTGATAAATTCTCGCTTATCCCATTTATCAACCTTACAAAAAGTCTGTCTTGAAACTCTCCACTCAAACTCCCGTAACTCAAAACCTGCTTCATCCAAATTCAACAAGACATCATCCGTCACATCCACCCCGCCTTTGCTCGTACTTCTGATACTTTTAACTGTCGCCCAAGGCCCAAGAATTACACCCCACCAACCGAAAATAGAAGAAATCAAATTATAACGCCACTTGTATTTACTTATAGATTCCCCCTTTTTTACCAAAATAGCAGGAGAAAAAAAAGACAACGGGAACGCCAAAATGGAAATAGTATAGGGAAACATAATAAATCTACCCCCGTTATCTATTTCCTTCTTCAAATCCTCAAACGTGTAATCGTCAGGAATCTTTATTCGCCGCTTTATACATTCGTCTTCCAAAATTCTATTTCTATATTTATAATTTCATATACAAATATACAAAATTGCTGATTCAAAACAACAGTTTTTAAAAATCAGAAAGGACTATCTTGTTAGACAGCCCTTTGCATATTATGATTCAATTTGATTTTTAGTCTTTATCTTTCAATACTCTCTGTATTCGTCCCAACTCTTGATCGCAATCTCCGACGGATCCACCTTGCAAATCGCATAGATGAACGCACTAGCCAACCGGGCGTTAGTGATCAGCGGGATATTGTAATCCACCGCAGCTCGACGGATTTTATACCCGTTATCCAACTCCCGTTTCGTGTGGTTTTTCGGAATATTGATGGCCAGATCAATTTTCCGGTCGTGCAAATACTCCATGATATTCGGTTCCTTGTCCTCGTCCGGCCAGTATAAGATATTCACATCGATACCGTTTTCTTTAAAGAATTTGGCGGTTCCTTCCGTGGAATAGATAGTGAACCCTTTCTCTATCAACATACGGGTTGAATTGATCAATTCCACTTTAGAACGCAAGGGGCCGGAAGAGATCAGTATGTTTTTCTTCGGGATTCGATGTCCCACGGAAAGCATACTTTTCAGTATTGCTTCGTAATAATTCTCCCCGATACAACCCACTTCCCCGGTAGATGCCATATCCACCCCAAGTACGGGATCGGCTTTCAGAAGCCGTGCAAAAGAGAATTGAGATGCCTTCACTCCCACGTAATCCAAATCAAATACAGACTTATTTAAAGCCTCGACCTTTTCACCCAACATGATTCGGGTGGCCATATCGATAAAGTTGTATTTCAACACTTTCGACACGAACGGGAAACTTCTTGATGCCCGCAAATTACACTCGATCACCTTGATATCATTATCCTTAGCGAGGAACTGCATGTTGAAAGGCCCGGATATATTCAACTCCTTAGCGATGGAACGGGCTATTTTCTTGATCCGACGGATAGTTTCGATGTACAACTTCTGGGCAGGGAACACGATGGTGGCATCACCGGAATGTACTCCGGCAAATTCAACATGTTCACTGATAGCGTAAGCCTTCACCTCTCCTTCCTGCGCCACGGCGTCAATCTCGACCTCTTTCGCCTGTTCGATAAACTCGGATACCACAACAGGATGGTCTTTCGATACCTCTGCTGCTAACTCCAAGAAATGTAATAACTCATCTTTATTCGACACCACGTTCATAGCGGCCCCGGATAGCACGTAAGAAGGACGAATCAACACGGGGAAACCCACTTTATCCACGAAATGATAAATGTCCTCTATACTCGTTAATTCGCTCCACCGGGGCTGGTCAATACCCAACTCGTCACACATGGTAGAGAATTTCTGACGATCTTCTGCCCGGTCGATAGATTCGGGAGAAGTTCCCAAAATATTCACGTGTTGACCATGCAATCGCATAGCCAAGTTATTCGGAATCTGGCCACCCGTGGAAACAATCACGCCTTTCGGTGCTTCCAATTCGATAATATCCATCACCCGTTCGAATGACAACTCGTCGAAATAGAGACGATCACAGGTATCGTAATCCGTACTGACTGTCTCCGGGTTATAATTAATCATCACCGAACGATAGCCGGCTTTCCGGATTGTATTCAAAGCACTCACACCACACCAATCGAATTCCACGCTACTACCGATGCGATAAGCTCCCGACCCCAACACGATCACGGAACGCCCGTCATGCTCGTATTTCACGTCATTTTCGGACCCGTTGTAGGTGACATACAAGTAATTTGTCATTGCCGGATATTCACCTGCCAGCGTGTCAATCTGTTTCACACAGGGTAATACTCCCAATTTCTTCCGGTAATCCCGAACCTTCAACATTTTCTCGTGGTGAGATAACGAGGTATTCTTCACGGTCAATCGACCGATCTGGAAATCAGAGAAACCGTATTGTTTTGCCTTTCGCAACAGACCTTCACTAATATCCGTTTCCTTATCAAGTTTACTTAACTCTTCTTTTAGCAAGTGAATGTTTTCCAAACGTTGTAAAAACCAATGATCGATTTTCGTCAATTCATGAATTTTCTCTACGCTATATCCCTTGTCGAAAGCCCCGGCAATAGCAAATATCCGAGAATCTGTCGGGTTCACTAACTCTTCATCAATATCTTTCGCTTTCAACACGTTACCGACAAAACCGTGCATACCCTGCCCGATCATCCGGATTCCTTTTTGAATTGCCTCTTCGAAAGATCGTCCGATAGCCATGATTTCTCCCACGCTTTTCATGGAAGAACCGATCACTTTGGAAACTCCCTCGAATTTATTCAAGTCCCAGCGAGGTATTTTACAAACCACGTAATCCAATGCCGGCTCGAAACATGCCGTGGTGACTTTGGTTACCGAGTTTTTGATCTCGTGTAACCCGTATCCCATACCCAATTTTGCGGCAACAAAAGCCAAAGGGTAGCCGGTTGCCTTGGATGCCAATGCACTGGACCGTGAAAGACGAGCGTTTACCTCGATTACCCGATAATCTTCCGAGTTCGGATCAAGGGCATACTGCACGTTACATTCACCCACGATGCCTATATGCCGGATTATTTTTATAGCTATCGATCTCAATTTGTGGTATTCGCTATTACTTAAAGTCTGTGATGGAGCAACTACTATACTTTCCCCGGTATGAATTCCCAGCGGATCGAAGTTTTCCATGTTACAGACCGTGATACAATTATCATATTTATCACGTACCACCTCGTATTCTACTTCTTTCCATCCCTTCAAAGATTCTTCCACTAAAACCTGAGGAGAATAAGAAAAAGCACTGGCAGCCAAACGTTCCAACTCTTCTTTATTTGAACAAAAACCGGAACCCAATCCCCCCAGCGTGTAAGCTGCCCGGATAATCACCGGAAAACCTAATTTATCCACTGCGGCAAACGCCTCTTCCATATTACTGGCAGCAATACTTTTCGGTGTTTTCACGTTAATTTCTGCCAATTTCCCGGCAAAGATTTCCCGGTCTTCGGTATCTATGATGGCTTGTACAGGCGTTCCGAGTACTTGCACGTTATACTTTTCTAAAACACCCGATTTATAAAGAGCCACTCCACAATTCAATGCAGTTTGTCCCCCAAAAGAGAGAAGAATACCATCCGGACGTTCCTTCTCGATCACCTGTTCCACGAATTCCGGTGTCACGGGTAAATAGTATATCTTGTCGGCCACCCCTTCCGATGTCTGTACCGTGGCTATATTCGGATTTATCAACACGCTGTAAATACCTTCTTCCCGAAGTGCTTTCAAAGCCTGTGATCCGGAATAATCAAACTCTCCGGCTTCCCCTATCTTCAATGCTCCCGATCCCAGAAGCAATACCTTTGCTATACCCATTCTTATTTTAGATTTAAAGTTTTAGATTCATTGCTCGTTTTTTCCGTCAAAATAAGTATTCTAACTCTCCCTCTGTTTATAGAGGGAGTACCCCGAAGGGGGGAGGGAGTTTATAGAAATAATAATAACTCCTCTGGCACTTCGTGCCACCTCCTCTATGAACAGAGGAGGAGCTGGAATACTCACCATTCTCAGCATTATCATTAACTCGTTTTCAATTACTTCTTCGATGTTTTCATTGCAGCAATGAAATTGTCAAAAAGAAACTCCGTGTCCACGGGACCACTTGATGCTTCTGGATGGAATTGAGCCGAGAAAAAAGGTTTTTTCTTGTGCTGAATTCCCTCGTTTGTACCGTCATTTACGTTCACGAACAACGGTTCCCAGTCAGCGGGAAGTGTTGTCTCATCTATCGCGAATCCATGATTCTGGGAAGTAATATAACAACGGGTTCCACCGGGGTTCATGACCGGCTGATTGTGACTTCTATGTCCATATTTTAATTTATAGGTAGAGGCCCCGGCAGCCCTTGCCATGAGTTGATTTCCCAGACAAATACCCATGATAGGGGTATTCCCTTTCAATGCTTTCCGTATATGCTCTATCGTTTCCTCGCAACGAGAGGGGTCTCCCGGCCCGTTAGAAAGAAAGATACCATCGAATTTTTCTTTCGTGAAATCATAATTCCACGGAACTCGTTTCACCGTAACATCCCGTTTTAACAAGCATCGCAATATATTGTTTTTTACCCCGCAATCCACCAGAACCACTTTATATTTCCCGTTTCCGTATTCCATGATCTTTTTCGTGGAAACCTCGGCAACGATGTTATCTTTATTCGGATCATAATAGGGTATGTCTTCATTGTCAAACAGTATTTTACCCAACATTGCTCCATGATCCCTTAACTTTTGAGTCAATGCCCGGGTATCTATACCAAAAAGCCCCGGAATCTGTTGTTCTTTTAACCAATCTCCGAGACTTTTTTGTGAATTCCAATGACTATACCGGGAAGAGTAATCCGAAATGACCAAAGCTTTACAATGAATCTTATCCGACTCGAAGAACTTGGATATTCCGTCTCGCTCGTCATCGACCGGGACCCCGTAATTTCCGATCATGGGATAAGTCGGAACCAGAATTTGCCCCTTATAAGAAGGGTCTGTTAAGCTCTCCGGATACCCGGTCATTGCCGTATAAAAAACAACTTCCCCGGACACCGATTTCTCGTAACCAAAGGAAGTTCCCTCATAAACTGTCCCGTCTTCTAAAACGAGACGGGCTTTCTTTAATTCATGCATATTTATTCAATCAATCAACTATAAATTAAATTTTATGCAAAAATATGGTGAATATATGAATTTACAAAGCATATTTATGAAAATAAATATTTTTAAGATTATAGGGACATCAATACACCGTATTCTAAAACTTATCAAACCATTATACTCCCCAGATAAGTACATCAATACCCTCTCTTTATTTTATATCCCCGTATTGAATATAAAACAAATTTCCCTAACTTTGTGAGGCGTAATATAAACACCTATGAGAAATAAAACGAAACGCCTGTTGGCCATTCGAAAGCTTATTGAGAACGAACAGATCTGCTCGCAGGAAGAATTATTGTTCAGACTGAAAGAGCTAAACGTAGAGGCAACGCAAAGTACGTTATCACGCGATCTTAAATTCATGAGAGTAGCTAAAATACCTCATAAAGATAAAGGTTACATATATATTATCCCGGACAGTATTCAGAATGAACAAGCCGATGAAAAAGCCTCCGCCATCGTGACGGACGCCATTTCAAGCATTGATTTTTCAGGAAATATTGCCGTGATGAAAACTCTTCCCGGATATGCGAAAGCCGTGACCGTTCTGATTGATAATGAAAATTATTTTGAGGTACTGGGAACTATCGGTGGTGACGATACAGTCCTTATTGTCATGCGGGAAGGCGTTACCCATAACGAGTTGCTGGATGCTCTCTCGTCTATACACGCT
>NZ_JBCOSQ010000001.1:47425-119805 GCF_040920905.1 Butyricimonas sp. RTP31003st1_G1_RTP31003_210430
GTTATCGAGAAGTTGAAAAGTGAAGGGAAAACGGTGGGCTTAGTGCCAACAATGGGCGCACTTCACGAAGGTCACATATCCCTCGTGAAAGCATGTAAAAAAGGAAATGACATTGCCGTGGTCAGCGTGTTCGTGAACCCGACGCAGTTTAATGATAAAGAAGATTTGAAACGTTATCCCCGTACTTTGGACAAAGATGTTACTTTATTGGAAAAGAACGGATGTGATTACGTGTTCGCTCCCAGCGTGGAAGAGATGTACCCGGAAGAAGATACCCGTGTATTTGACTTCGGATACGTGGAGAGTGTCATGGAAGGAGCAAGACGTCCGGGACATTTTAACGGCGTGGGACAAATCGTAAGTAAGTTATTTGACATTGTACGACCACACCGGGCATATTTCGGGATGAAGGATTTCCAGCAAGTTGCAGTAATCAAAAACATGGTGAAACAATTACATTATGATCTGGAAATTGTCCCATGTCCCATTATCCGGGAAACAGACGGGCTGGCCATGAGTTCCAGAAATACTTTACTGGAACCGGAATACAGGAAAAATGCCCCGCATATTCATAAAGTACTCGAAGAAGCTACTCACTTAACTTCCCAAATGAACGTGGAAGAATTAAAAAAATGGGTAGTAGATGAAATCAATAAAAACCCTTATCTGGAAACTGAATATTTTGAGATCGTGGACGACACAGAACTGAAAACTATTCAAGACTGGAGTGAAAACAATGTAAAAGTTGGATGTATAGCGGTTTATGCCGGTAAAATCCGATTAATTGATAATATTGTATTTTAAACTAACACGAAGATGTTTATAGAAGTAGTAAAATCTAAACTTCATAAGGTTACCGTTACTGATGCTAACCTTCAGTACGTGGGCAGTATCACTATTGATGAAGCTCTGTTAGAGGCAGCTAACATGATCGAAAACGAAAAAGTTCAGATCGTGAACATTAACAATGGTGAGAGATTCGATACCTATATCATCAAAGGAGAACGCAATTCGGGCATTATTTGCCTGAATGGTCCGGCAGCACGTAAATGTGCCGTGGGCGACGTGATCATTATTATCTCATACGCTTCAATGGATTTTGAAGAGGCTAAATCACACAAACCTACATTGGTTTTCCCGGACACCGCAACAAATAAACTTATTTGACATGATCATGGATTATTTACCACTTATCGAGAAAAAAATCGCACACACGGCGAAAGAGGCTGAAAATATATTGAGTCTGTGGAGATTCAAAGATGACAAGATCGTTTTCACAAACGGTTGTTTTGATATTCTCCATAAAGGACATATAGAATACCTGGCCAAAGCGGCCTCTCTGGGAACTAAATTAGTGATCGGATTGAACACGGATGATTCTGTGAAACGGTTAAAAGGTGATTCCAGACCCGTAAACGACGAGAATGCCCGGGCGTTATTACTAGCTTCTCTCATGTTTGTTGACGAAGTGATCCTTTTCGATACGGATACACCCCGTGATCTGATTGATTTCGTTCAACCGGACGTGTTAGTAAAAGGAGGAGACTATAAACCTGAAGAGATTGTAGGTTACGATATAGTAAAGGCCAAAGGGGGAGAAGTGATTACTATTGATTTTATCGAAGGATATTCAACTACCGCTACAATCGAAAAGATGAACAAATAATCGTGCATTTCTCTTATAGGAAGTAACACGTTCTGTCATAATAAATTGGAAATAGAAATTCGTTATATTCTATTTCCAATTTTTTTATATTATACCTGTTAGTAACTGTTAGTATCTCGTGTATTCATGGTGGAATAAAAAAGAACTAAAAAGAATAACTTTATTTTGATTTCTCGATTTCGAATTCAAGTAATAATAGAATTAAAAAATGCAAGAATAGTTATTCAAATTATTCCAATTCCTTTCTACAAAATACTAACATCAATTCACGGGAATTTCACCGAATACTTTTCCAAAGCCTGTTTTACTAACAATTGTGGATAACTCAAAAATAAATCTCATTATCAAGGATTAATAAAATTATAACCTGTGAATAACTCTTCACTCCATTAATAATAACGATTAAAACAAAAGAATCGCTTATTTTTTATACCAAAAACTCACAGCCTATCATAATACTCATATTTCTTTTTAAAAAAAATAAAAGATAATATATATATGATATTGTTGTTGGGAACTTGTTACTTTTGTCTGTTGAATCATATTTGATAAAGACAAAGTTATTATGAATCCTTTAAAGAAACTAATGGGAGAAACCGTGATTTATGGTTTCTCGACAATACTCGGACGGTTTATAAATTGGTTGCTGGTTCCACTATATACCAGGGTACTTTCTCCGGTCGATAATGGTATATTCACGAATTTGATGGGGTATGTTGCTTTGTTAGTTGTATTGTTGACTTATGGCACAGAAACAGGGTTCTTCCGCTTTGCAACTAAAGACAATAAAGACCGGGTGTTTTCGACTTTGTTGACCTCTTTACTCTTTACTTCGACTTTGTTTTTATTACTCTGTTTTTCGTTTCTCCCGCAAATTGTCAGTTTTCTTGAGGTGGGGAATCATCCGATTTACTTCGTTTTATTAATTGTAACGATCGCAATTGATGTGGTGAGTACTTTGCCTTTCGCTCTATTGAGAATGGAAGGGAAAGCCCTTCGTTTCGGGGTTATTAAATTCGTGAATATACTCATTAACGTGGGGTTGAACTTGTTTTTTTATTTGCTCTGTCCATTTTTGGAGAAGAAAGGGATTTCTGTTCCTTTCTATCAGGCTGATGGTGGGGTAGTTTATATTTTCATTTCCTATTTGGTTTCTTCTGTTTGTACGTTGGTGATGTTGTTTCCTTATATTTTTCGGTTCAAATTTGTTTTCTCGTTCTCTTTGCTGAAAGATATTTTGAAATATTCATACCCGATCTTGATCGTGAGTGTTGCCGGGATGATTAATTTACAGGGAGATAAGATTTTGATGCCTAAAATTTTAGGAGATGGGGAAGAGGCTTTGGCTATAACTGGGATATACGGGGCAAGCTATAAATTGGCTTTGGTGATGTATATTTTTACGCAAGGTTTCCGCTTCGCTTTCGAACCTTTCTTTTTCAATTACGCCAAGCATAATGATTCAAAAAAAATATACCAGGATGTACTGCTCTATTTTACCGGATTCGGTTTAATGATCTTTTTAGGGGTTATGTACTTTTTGGATGTATTAAAATATTTCTTGGGATCAGAATATTTCAGCGGGTTGACGATATTGCCTTGGGTGCTGATGGCTAATTTGTTCCAAGGAATTTACTATTCGTTATCCTTGTGGTATAAATTGACGGATAAAACGATATATGGGGCTTACATGGCGATTATCGGTTGCGTAATCACTATAGGAGGAAACGTGATTTTTTTGCCGAAAATAGGTTTTATGGCTTCTGCCTATTCCGTTTTCACGTGTTTTTTGGTTATGACGATTTTATCTTTTATTCTGGGAAGACATTTTTACAAGATCAATTATGATATACCTAAGATTATTTTCTATTTTGCGATTTGTTTATTGTTCTATTTTGTTGGTGGATATATAAAATTTGACAATAACTTGGTAACTTGTTTGGCTCGTTTACCGTTATTCGTACTCTTCGTGTATATTTTTATAAAAAAAGAGATGAGTTTTTTGCTGACAAAAGATTTTATGTACAAGTTAATTCATAAAAAATAGCTATCTTAGCGCAATTTATGGGAGTAGTTAAAAATGTGATTAACATCCAAAGTTACAGAGAGAATGAAAATTAAAATAGTGAATAAATCGAAGCATCCGCTTCCGGAATACAAGACAAAATCATCTGCCGGTTTAGATATACGGGCTAATATTGATGAACCTATCATGTTGAAATCGTTGGAAAGGAAACTTGTTCCGACGGGTTTGTTTATCGAATTACCTGATGGCTACGAGGCTCAGATGCGTCCAAGGAGTGGATTGGCTTTAAACGAAGGAATCACTTTATTGAATACGCCGGGAACGATTGATGCTGATTATAGAGGAGAAATCGGAGTTATTTTAGTGAATTTGTCTCATGAAGTAACACAGATTAATGACGGGGACAGAATTTGCCAGATGGTGATTAATAAGGTTGAACAGGCTGAATTAATTGAAGTGGAGGAATTGGGCGAGACGGAGAGAGGGAGAGGAGGTTTCGGTCACACGGGTAAACAATAAATCATTTATAATGACTAAATTAGGTCGATTATTATTTGTTTTTTTATTGCTTTTGTGTACTACTCAGCTTTTTGCTGATAAAAAGAAAGTGGTAGAACCTACTTTAGAAGGTGAGGCTAAAGTACAGTTCGATTATGCTTTCATGGAAGGGGTACGTTGTAAGGTTTTAGGTGACTTGAAATCTGCTATTGCTTATTTCGATCAGTGTATGAAAATTTATAACAAAAGTGCCGCGGTACGTTATGAATTATCTAGTATATTGGTATTAGGAGAGGATTATACGCTGCCTTTACAACTGATGCGGGAGGCTGTGGAATTGGAGCCGACAAATATTTGGTATAATTTATTGTTGGCTAATATTTTGCAGAGAAAATCAATGATTGAAGAGGCGTGTAAGGTGTATGATAAATTGATATTATTACATCCCGAGAGAGAGGATTTTTACATCGTGGAGACTGATTTATATTCTTCTGTTGAGAAGTGGGATAAGGCTATAAACGTGTTGGACCGTTACGAGAAACAGTTTGGAATAAGTGAGCCGGCTATTATTGAAAAGGCTAAATTATATTCCAAGATGGATGATGTAAAGAATGCTTCGGCGGAAATCATGAAGTTGGTGAAGAAATATCCTGAAAAAACAGATTATTTGGGTTTATTAGCCGAACTGTATTTGTCACATGATCAAGAGAAGAAAGGTCTTCAATTATTGAATAAAATCGTAAAAAATGATCCGGATAATGGTTTTGTGCGGCTTTATCTAGCTGATTATTATCGTACAAAGAATGATACTTTAAACACGGAAAAATATATTCGTTCGGCCTTGTTGAATGATAAGGTTGAAAATGGATTGAAGGTTCAATATTTGCTGAAGTTATTAGTTAACCAAAACGATGCGAATATCTCTTTGGATCATATCTATTCCTACGTGCAATTATTGTTAGAGAAATATCCTGAAGATATAGCCGTTAGGACTTTGAATGCTGATTTTCTGAAACGGTATAATAGACTGGAGGAATGTAAGGGTGAACTGGAATTTCTTATTTCTAAGGAGAAGAATAATTATTTGGTTTGGGAAGAGTTGTTGATGTTATATAATCAATTGGAAGACACGACTGCCATGTATCGTGGTGGGTTGGAATGTTTGAAATATTTCCCGAATGAGCCGTTACCCTACGTGATGATCAGTTTGCCTTTACTGATTCGGAAAGATTTAGAGCGAGCAAAAGGATATTTAGAACAAGGACTTGCCTTGTCTCCGGATAATTCTCCTATTAAGGCTCAGTTTTTTGCCTATCTTGGTGAGGTATATTATAAACAGGATAGTGTTGAACAGGCTTTTGCCATGTTTGACAGTACTTTGTTGATAAATCCGGGTGATATAATGACATTAAATAATTACAGCTATTATCTTTCATTACGAAATGAGCATTTGGATAAAGCTGAAAAAATGATTTCAACGGCATTGAGTGCTGATCCGAATAATTCGACTTTTTTGGATACTTATGCCTGGGTTTTGTTTAAAAGTAAAAATTATTCTTTGGCTAAATTTTATATGCGTTCAGCTATTGAGAACGAGAAGAACCCAAGTGGAGTTTTATACGAACACTATGGAGATATTTTATTCATGAACGGGGAAAAGGAGGAGGCTGTGAAAATGTGGCAGAAAGCATTGGAATTTAGAGATGAAGAATGTGGTGATTTAAAATATAAGATAGAGAATGGTTTACCGGTAGATCATGAGAAGTAGTTGTGTTTTATTATTGATTTTATTGTGTTTCGTGTCGTGTAGATCCGTGAAGGAGATTACGGAAAGTCGTAGAGATTTACCGAATATTACCGAAGGAAAATTGTTTAAAAATATTATTTCTAATGAGTTAGATTATAATACGATATATGCGAAAAAAGTTGATTTATCTTTGAAGGATAACAAGAATTCCCATAGTCTTAAAGCTATTTTACGAATACAAAGAGATAGTTTTATATGGGTTTCAGTTAGTGCCTCTTTAGGAGTTGATGTGGCTAGACTGCTATTGACCCCGGATAGCGTGAAATTTATCAGTCCTAGGGAGAAAAAATATTTTGTTTCTGATTATAGTTATTTCGCAGAACGTTTTGACGTGGGTTTGACATTTGATTGTTTTCAACGGATACTGACAAATCAATTTTTTGATTTTGAATCTTGTACCACGGAGGCTGTGCGGGGAAAGCGTTATAAATTTGATAAGTCGGGCAACGATTATGTATTGTATAGTCTAGAAGAGAAAGCATTGGGGAGAAAATTGAAGAAATTATACAAGAAAAGGAGAAAGAATAAAGAATTTTCTTTAGTGTTACAGAAAATACATATTGATCCGGATTGTTTCAGACCTAATGCTGTTTCTATCGAGGATTTGGAAGAGGGTGTCGGAATGAGCGTGAAATACAAGAATATAAAGGATTTTGGTGGAAAATTGTTTCCCGGGAAAATAACTTTTAATGTATTTTCGGATAATGATAATTGGGAAGTTATATTGAATTTTGACCGGTTGGAATTTGATGTGGAAGTTTCACCTAATTTTAAAATACCTAGTAAGTATAAAAGAATGTATTAGCATGGATATTTGTCGTAACATATTGATCGTGATTTTCTTGTTTTCTTTCACTTTTTCTTACTCGCAGTCTATTGATGCGATTAAAAAGAAAAATGAAAAGACGGAGAAGGAAATCGCGTATTTGAATAAGTTGCTGGAAAATGCCCGTAAAGATAAATCTTCCACTATACAGAAAGTATCGATCATCAACCAGAAAATCGGTAAGGGAAAAGAGATGATTCAATCTCTCACGAACGAAGTGAATTACCTTGATGGTCAGATTAAAAAGAATGAGTCTGTTAAATCCGGTTTGGAATCCGATAAACAACGGATGCTGGAATTCTATTCTAAGATGGTGTACGAGACCTGGAAGAAGAGGAATGAATCGGATAAATTAATCTATATATTTTCTTCTTCGAGTTTTGCTCAGGCTTATGCCCGGTATAAATATTTTGAACAGGTTCAGGATTATTCCAAGCGGCAAATTCAGTTAATTGAACAGACAAACGATTCATTGACCGCCATTAATAAAGAATTGAGTAAATTGATGACTCTGAAAAGTGAAACTCAGTCTAAAATTACCTCTCAAAATAATCAATTGATCCGGGAACAAAATGAGGCGAATACGTATATAGCGGATTTGAAGAAAAAGGAAAAAGAACTTCTTCGAAAGTTGAATATTGAGATTAAGAACAGAGAACGTTTTAAAAAAGAATTGGAGAAACTCATTGCTGCTCAGGCTAAAAAGTCGGGGAGTAAAAATTCTACATATAAATTAACACCAGAAGAGAAACTTATTTCCGACGATTTCGCTAAAAATAGAGGAAAGTTACCTTGGCCTGTTGAACAGGGATTTGTGTCGGAGAAATTCGGGGTGAATGTACACCCTGTTTTTAAACAGGTGAAGTTAAATAATGCAGGAATTACTATTACGACATCCCGGAATGCTGATGTTAGAGCGGTATTTAAGGGTGTGGTGACGGAAATAATGTTTATCCCGGGGGATAATAACGTTGTGATTGTGCGGCATGGAAATTATCTGACGGTGTATTCGAACTTGGTGGAGATATTTATTAAGAAGGGGGACACCGTCAATGTGAAACAAAAAATTGGCAAGCTGGCTGTGAGTAGTGGTAATAACAGTACGTTAAATTTTCAAGTTTGGAGAGATAAAGACAATTTAGATCCACAATTATGGTTAACGCCTTGGTAGAGTAGGAGTATGTTTGAAAGATTAATAATATACTTTATTGGTGGTTGGTATTTAAAAATATTTTACTTACATTCGCTAGACGGTAGATAGTGAGAATAATGCTTTTTATAGCTGCGGAATATGAGTAAAATGGTGAGTAAAAAGGCTTGGTTATGATTGCGATGATCGTTATTAATTATTTGAAAAAGCGATGGACAAATTAGAGTTTTCGATTGCCTCTGAAATTGGTAATATCGTTAAAGTTGAGAACTTTATCGATTATTTCTCGGATGTTTATAATGTCGAACCGGATGTGTTCGGCAAGATAAGTTTGTGTGTTATTGAAGCTGTTAATAATGCAATTCTTTACGGAAATAAACTGGATTCTTCAAAGCATGTTAAGTTTTCGGTTTACGAAGAAGAAAAGCGTTTATTCGTGGCCGTGAAAGACGAGGGAGAAGGTTTTGATTATTCTTATATCCCGGACCCTACTTTACCGGATAATATAGAAAAAGATGCAGGACGTGGTCTTTACCTGATGAAAACGCTTTCTGATGATTTGATTTTTGAAGACGGTGGATCAAAGGTGACCATGGTTTTCAATTTATAATATATAGATGAGCGAACTTCTTTTTTTTAGTGAGGAATGTGATATTCCTTCTTTTTTTAATGAAGAGAGAGTGAAACAATGGCTACAAGCTGTTGCTGATGATTATTCGTTTCAATTAGGAACGATCTCTTTTATTTTTTGTAATGATGATTATATCTTGGATGTAAACAGGAAATATTTGAATCATGATTATTACACCGACGTTATTACTTTTGACTACTCCGAGAGAAAAATATTGTCAGGTGATGTTTTTATCAGTCTTGATACAGTTCAATCCAATGCTTTAGAATTCAATACAACTTATGAAGATGAATTACATAGGGTTGTCGTACACTCTGTACTTCATTTAATAGGTTTTAAAGATAAATCAGATGCTGACGCGAAAGAGATGCGTCAAAATGAAAATCATTGCTTAGAATTGCTTAAAACGATATAATTATGTCACAATTACTGCCCGTATATGATGTTATTGTAGTAGGGGCCGGACACGCTGGTTGTGAGGCAGCTTGTGCTGCAGCTAATTTAGGATCGAAGACGCTACTTATTACATTGGATATGAATAAGATAGCGCAAATGTCTTGTAATCCGGCTATGGGTGGTATTGCTAAAGGTCAGATTGTTAGAGAGATAGATGCTTTAGGTGGTGGATCTGGCATTGTAACAGATAAAAGTACAATCCAATTCCGTATGCTGAACTTATCTAAAGGGCCTGCTATGTGGAGTCCGAGGGCTCAATGTGATCGAATGATTTTTTCTGCCGAATGGAGAGATAGGGTAGAGCATACCGATAATCTGGATTTGTGGCAGGATGATGTGATCGAACTTCTTTTGGATAAAGATAGAGTTACCGGGGTCAAAACTAGATTAGGGATTTCTTTTAGTTCCCGTCGAGTGATTTTGACTAATGGTACCTTTTTAAATGGTCTGATGCATATCGGACGAGTTAGCTTTCCCGGTGGTCGAATTTCAGAACCGGCTACTTATGGTTTATCCGATCAGTTGAAAGAATATGGTTTTGCAGTCGGGCGGATGAAAACGGGTACTCCGGTTCGTATAGATGGTCGAAGTATTGATTTTTCTAAATTAACCCGTCAGGATGGAGATAATGATTTCCATAAATTCTCTTTTCTGAGTTTCGCGTATACGAATTCACTTGAGAAGAGACCTTGCTATATCGCCTACACGAATAAAGTCGTACATGATATTTTACGGGAAGGATTTGATGATAGTCCTTTATTTAATGGTACGATAAAAAGTATAGGTCCTCGTTATTGTCCGAGTATAGAAACTAAATTAGATACTTTTTCAGATCGAGATAGTCATCATTTGTTTTTGGAGCCGGAAGGGGAGAAGACAACCGAATATTATTTGAATGGATTTTCTTCTTCTTTACCTTGGGATATTCAATTGCGGGCATTGAGAAATGTGGAGGGTTTTGAGAATGTAAAAATTTTCAGACCGGGTTATGCTATCGAGTATGATTTTTTCCAACCTACTCAATTGTATCCGACTTTAGAAACAAAATTAATCAAGGGACTTTATTTTGCCGGACAAATAAACGGGACTACCGGATACGAGGAGGCAGCGGCTCAAGGATTGATGGCCGGAATAAATGCCCATCTTTCACTTCATGAAAATAGAGATTTCGTACTGAATCGAGATCAGGCTTACATTGGAGTGCTGATTGATGATTTAGTTACAAAAGGGGTAGATGAACCTTACCGTATGTTTACTTCTCGTGCGGAGTATAGAATTTTATTGAGGCAGGATGATGCGGATGCCCGGTTGACTCCTTTAGGATATTCTCTAGGTCTTGTGAAAGAAGATCGTTTTGCCGTGTTTGAAGATAAAATTTTGAAACGTGATCGGTTGATGGATTTTGTTACTAATTTTAGTATTTCACCCGAAGAAATTAATCCGACTTTAGAAAGTTTACAATCTTCGCCTATTCGCCAAAAAATAAAATTGATTGATATTATTTCGAGACCACAGGTAACTATTCCTAAAATTGTAGATTCAATTCCTTCTTTGAAAGAATTTATTTTTGATAATAATTTGCGGGAAGAAATCATAGAAGCTGCCGAAGTTTTAATTAAATATTCGGGATATATCGAGAGAGAAAAATTAATAGCTGATAAATTGAATCGGTTAGAAAATTTAGTTATTGCGAATAAATTTAATTATATGGAGATAACTTCTCTCTCTTATGAAGCTCGTCAAAAATTGACAAAGATTAATCCGAAAACTATTGGACAGGCATCACGTATTACAGGAGTATCACCTTCTGACATCAATGTTTTATTGATTTTATTGGGAAGATAAAAGAAATGTTTCACGTGGAACATTGAAAATAGTGCGAAGGGCACTATTGAATAAATCCGGGTAAAAAGGTATATTTGTAGGGTAAAAATTACAAACAAAAACCGAGGTATAAAATGGAAATTATTGAAGGGAATTTAATTGATATAGAAAACAGGGAATTTTATCCTTGCGCTATATCTATATCTGAAGGAAAGATCATAAATATAGAAAGGAATTCTAATTCGTATGATCAATATATTTCGCCGGGATTTATAGATGCGCATGTCCATGTGGAAAGTTCCATGTTAATGCCTGTCGAGTTTTCCAAATTAGTAATTCCGAATGGAACAGTGGGAGTGGTTGCCGATCCGCATGAAATTGCCAATGTTTTAGGGGTAGAAGGGGTGGAATTGATGGTAAATAATGGAGAAAAGGCATCTTTAAAATTCTTTTGGGGTATTCCTTCATGTGTTCCCGCAACTTCATTCGATAAACCGGGGTCCATTTTATCCATAGAAGACACTGATAAATTAGCAAAAACTGGAAAATTTACAATGCTTTCTGAGGTCATGAACGTTCCTGGCGTTATAAATAATGATCCGGATGTCATTGGAAAAATAGAAATAGCCAAGAAATACCGATTAAAAATAGATGGTCATGCACCAGAACTCGTGGGTGATCCATTGAGTTCATATATTGCTCATGGTATAGAAACCGATCATGAATCTTCGACCCTAGAAGAGGCAGAAGAGAAAATTTCGAAAGGAATGCACATTATGATCAGGGAGGGAAGTGCTGCTAAAAACTATGATGCGTTAAAATCATTGATTGCTACACGTACGGATAGCGTCATGTTTTGCACGGATGATTCACATGCTGACGACTTATTAAATGAAGGTCATATTAATAAAATTGTCAGAAAAGCATTGACTGATGGTTTTGGTATTTTTGATATTTTGCAGATTGCATGTCTTAATCCGGTACGTTTTTATAATCTAAATATAGGAACTTTGCATGTTGGGGATAGTGCGGATTTCATTATTCTGGATGATATAGAATCTTTGAATATACGTTCTACTTATATTCGTGGGGAGGTAGTCTATGGTGAAAACAGTTCTAAAAATAATCCGGTTTGTGATGTACCTTTATTAAATAAGTTTCATCATGATGAAATAAGTTTATCTGATCTCCATACTAATGTTTTTGGAGATGTTACCTGTATTCAAGTAAAACCTGATAGTCTTTTGACAGACCGTAAAATTCTTCATTTCGATGAAAAGATAGAAGATTTTCAATCGGATTTAGATAGAGATGTTTTGAAAATAGTTTATTTAAATCGTTACTTTAATTCTAAACCGCAGGTCGGTTTTATTTCGGGTATCGGTTTAAAGCGGGGAGCTTTTGCTTCTTCTATATCACATGACTCGCATAATATTATTGCGGTGGGTTGTACCGATCAAGATTTAATGCTTGCAATAAATGAATTGATAAAAGAAAAAGGTGGTTTAGTCGTGAATGAAGAGGGCAAATTACACTCTTTACCCCTTCCTATCGGTGGTATTATAAGTGATAAAAGTGGGGAGGAAGTGGCAGATCGCTACATGAAATTGAATGAAATACTTTCAAAAATGGGAACACTTTTAAAATCTCCTTTTATGACACTTTCATTTATGGCATTAATTGTAATACCTACTTTAAAAATAGGAGAAAAAGGAATCTTTGATTTTGAGAAGTTTGATTTTGTGAAATAGTATATGGCAGAAGATGAATTTGGATTGAAAGAGAAAGTCAGTAAATTACCTACGACTCCGGGAGTGTATCAATTTTTTGATGCAAATGGAGTAATTATATATATAGGTAAGGCTAAGAATCTGAAAAACAGAGTTTCATCTTATTTTGTGAAGACAAATCAGACCTCTAAAACAATGGTTTTGGTCCGTAAAATACGGGATTTGAAGTACATTGTGGTTAATACAGAGGAAGATGCGCTATTACTAGAGAATAATTTGATAAAAAAATACAAACCTAGGTATAATATTCTGTTGAAAGATGATAAAACGTACCCTTGGATTTGTATTACAAAAGAGGCTTTTCCACGAGTTTTTACCACTCGGAAATTTATCCGGAACGGTTCAGAGTATTTTGGGCCTTACACTTCGGCTAAATATGCTAACACCTTGATTTCCTTGATAAAATCACTGTATAAATTGAGAACTTGTAATTTATCTCTCAATAAATCAGCTGTTTATAGTGGAAAGTATAAAGTATGCCTGGAATATCACATCGGAAATTGTATGGGGCCTTGCGTCGGGTACGTGCGGGAAGAGGAATACATGGAGTATATTGCACAAATCCGGAATATTTTGAAAGGAAATATTTCTTCCGTGATCGATTTTATGACTCGAAAAATGAAGGAATATACTATTTCTCTTCAATTCGAAAAGGCACAGGAAATGAAGGAGGCCATAGAAGCATTGAAAACTCATCAAACAAAATCCACGATAGTAAGTACCTCAATAAACGATATAGATGTATTTTCTTACTTGGAAGATGAAAAATATGCCTATGTGAATTACTTGAGAATTGTTCATGGAGCTGTGAATCAAGTGCATACTATTGAATTAGAGAAAAAATTGGATGAATCAAAAGAGTCTTTGCTTTCTTTTGCCATTTTTGAGATCCGCCAATTGGTAAATAGTCGCTCTAGGGAGGTTCTAGTACCTTTCTACCCGGATGTTTTGATGGAAGGAATGAACTATGCTATCCCGCAAAGAGGGGAGAAAAAACAACTATTGGAGTTATCTGAACGGAATGTGAAATTCTTTAAAATGGATCGGGAGCGGCAGCGGGGATTACGGCGGCAGGATAGTAAATTAGATCTACTAAATACGATAAAAAATGATCTGAAATTACCTCGATTACCTCACCGGATGGAATGTTTCGATAACTCTAATATACAAGGGACCAATCCTGTAGCCTCTTGTGTTGTTTTTATTGACGGTAAACCGGCAAAGCGGGAATACAGACGTTTCCACGTGAAAACTGTTATTGGGGCAAATGATTTCGCTTCGATGGAAGAGATATTGTACCGTCGCTATCACCGGGTACTTGAAGAGGGTGGGGAGTTGCCTGATTTGATTGTGGTGGATGGTGGAAAGGGGCAATTAAGTTCAGCCGTGGCCACATTACGTAAATTGGATTTGTTGGAAAGAGTACCTATCATTGGTTTGGCCAAGCAAATGGAAGAAATATATTATCCCGGAGATAAAGATCCTTATTTGTTAGCGAAAACTTCCGTGGCTTTAAAGACATTAATGCACATCCGGGACGAGGCTCACCGTTTTGGTATCACTTTTCATCGTAAATTACGAGAGAAAAAACAGACAATCAGTGTATTAAGTGAAATTAAAGGTATAGGTGAGAAAACAGAAGTATCTTTATTACAATATTTTAAATCTGTAAATGCTATAAAAGAGGCATCTCGTGAAGAGTTAGCAAAAGCCATAGGTCCGGCTAAAGGAAATATCGTGTATGATTATTTTCATTCTGCTGTTTCTTAATAATTTTATATCTTTGTGTGTATTTCAGTGTAATGGATGAAACTAATATTCTGCTAGAAAGATTAAAGGCTAATGATGAGGCGGCTTATCAAGAGTTGTTTGAGATTTATTTCAAACAGTTACATCATTTTGCCGAGCGAATGGTATTTGATACCGAGGTTGCTCACGATCTAGTACAGGATGTATTCATCAGTTTATATGAAAATAGCAAGAAATTATCTGCCCGGAGTAATCTTTCAGGTTGGTTATTTGTATCTGTCCGTAATTCATGTTTGAAATATTTGCGGGATCGGAAAGTTGAAGATCGTCGAAATGTTCTCTATGCAGAGGCAATGTTGAATTCCGAATCCATGGAATGGATTGATGATGAAGAGTTATTAGAAAAGATTTATCTTGCGATAGAACATTTATCGGGTAAATGTCGTCAGATAGCTAAAATGCGATTGATCAAAGAAATGAAATATAGCGAAATTGCGTCGGAGCTTTCAATTTCTGAAAATACAGCTAAAGTGCAAGTACATAGGGCAATATTAAAGATAAAAGAACAATTGGCTGCTGATTCTGCTTTCTTTATTTTGATTAGTGCGTACTTAGAATTTTTCCAAGAGTAGAAAAAAAAATCGGAATTATTTGTAAACCTTTTTGAGTTCTTGGGATTGTATATACAAATAAACTCAAAAAATGGACTCGATAGATTGGATTATTATTAATAAAAGTCTTGATGGATCATTAAATGATCAGGAATCGGAAATACTATCAGAATGGTTAGCCGAGTCGGCTGAGCATCGTGCATTATATCAGAAAATAAAAGCATATGATTCGTATTCACTCAGTGATGAGAAATTTGAACAATGGAGGTCAGAATATACAAATGTACTATCCCGATTAAAACAGCATCGGAATAGGAGATTCATTCGTCGGAAAATTCTTGTATCAACTTCGGTGGCGGCTGTTTTTGCTCTTGTTGCCTTATTTACCTTGTTTTTAAATCATCCGGAGCCGGGATCTGTAAACTTGAATGAAAGTGGCGAACATTCGAAAGTTCAACTACAACTTGCAAATGGTAACTGGCTAGATCTGGATACGATTAAAGAGAATCGTTTGACGGGAATGGATCATGTGAATGTTTCATCCAGTGACAAAACATTGACATATCAACGTGCTGATAGCTTGCGGCAAATGGAGTATAATATATTGAAAACGGAAAGGGGAGGAGAATGGAACGTGACGCTTGAAGATGGAACTCGGGTTTATTTAAATTCTTCGTCAACATTGAAATACCCTGTTTCGTTTGCAGGTGGAAGTCGGCAAGTATTTCTTGAAGGAGAGGCCTATTTTGAAGTAACGCATAATCCGAATAAACCATTCATTGTTAAAACAAATGATATGAATATTTTAGTTCGGGGAACCTCTTTCAATATAAATGCCTACCCGGATTATAAAATTGTCAGGACGACACTCGTTAATGGAAAAATTGACGTGGAATGTTCCGGTAATACCCATACGATTCTCCCGGGTCAACAAATTGTTTTTGAGAAAGAGACGAGATCAGTAAAGATACAGGAAGTTGACACTGAATTATATACATCCTGGAAAAATGGTTTTTATAAATTCAATGAAACGAGACTTGAAGATATATTAGCGATGCTGTCATTGTGGTATGATGTGGACGTGGTCTATGCAGATGAATCAGTTAAAGACTTGTGTTTCACGAGTTCAGGCAAGATGGCTCGTTACGACAATCTCATGAATCTGCTTAAAAAATTCGAATATACCAATAATGTTACATTTGAACTGAATGGTAAGAAATTAACCGTCAGGAAAAAATAAACTTGCTAAGGTTGCATCCTTAGCAAGCTAAACCTGCAAAATAGCTTAAATGGTAGTGAGACTATTTTGCTAAGTAGTAATAATTAAAAAACAAAGTTATGAAAAAAAAGCGAACCAAGAAAAGGTTGACGGATGAATTGAGTGTCCGGAGATTTTTAATTAAAATGAAATTGCCACTTTTTTTATTGATGATTTTATTTTTATCAGTAAATACAGTTGCTTTTTCCCAGACAGCTAAAATTTCAGTTAATTTCACGGAAACTCCACTTTCAGAAGTTTTTGCAGAATTGGGAAAACAGGCTAAAATGGTTTTCTTGTACGACCATAAATTGGTTGAATCTAAAGGAAAAGTTTCTGTAAAGGCTGATAATCAGGAATTAGAAAAAGTATTAAAAGAATTTTTACCTGCATTGGGATTGACTTATGTTTTCGAAGATAGCGTTGTTGTTATTCGGAAAGCTCCTGTTGATCGTCCCTTGAAAGCGGTGAGAATGATTACAGGTGTGGTAACGGATGAAACCGGGCAACCCTTACCGGGTGTTCACGTTGTTATTAAAGGTTCACATAAAGGTGTTGCAACGGATGTTAACGGGAAGTTTAATGTTGCAGTTGAAGATGGTACGAAACCGGTATTTGTTCTTTCGTTTGTGGGGATGGAGCCACAGGAATTGAAAGTTTCGGAAAAAGATAACTATAAAGTTGTCTTAACTGCTAAATTGCAAAAATTTGATGATGTAATAGTGACTGGTTACCAGACTATTTCCAGGGAAAGAAGTGCGGGTTCATATTCGAGGGTTTCAGGTGAAGAAGTGTCCAAAAAAGCGAATCTAACGGGGAATATTCTTGAAACTCTTGAGGGACTTACTCCCGGATTAAGCGTGAATTACGGAACGGGAGAAGACAAATTCCTGATCCGGGGAACCACTTCGATCAACTCGTCAACCGAACCACTTATCGTGGTTGATGGGGTTGCATTAGAGGAAGGAAATATTGAAGAACTTATAAACAGTAACGATATAGAGAGCGTGACCTTCCTTAAAGATGCGACTTCTGCTTCAATTTGGGGGGCGAGAGCCGCAAATGGGGTAATCGTGATAACTACGAAATCGGGGAAAACCGGGGATCATCGTTTAAAAATCACTTATGATGGTTCATTTACCTACAAGGGACTTCCTGATTTTGGATATAGGGGACTTATGAGTAGTGAACAGATCATCCAATCTGCAAAGGAGATTTTTGATCCGGAAGCTTATCCGTGGGCTACGGTAACAACCAAAAATGGGGGAGCTTTGGTCTATCCGCATGAAATACCGTTATATCAGTATGCTAATGGTGAGATAGATGAGATTGAACGAGATCGGCAGCTTGATGCATTAGCCAAGTTGAATAATCGTTCACAAATTGAAAAATATTTATTGCAGCCGGCTTTATTCACGAAACATACGGTATCATTTTCGGGTGCAGCCAATGATATTTATTCCATCTATGGATCGGTTGGTTACGAGTACAACCAAAGTACCGAACGGGCGAATACCAACAAGATCATGCTCAATTTTAAGCATAATATACAGTTGAAAAAATGGTTGAAAATTGACTTGACAACGAATCTTTCCGTGCAGAATGTAAAAACAGGTCTCATGCCGGCATACACGAATGAAAATACGATTTTACCTTATGAGATGTTGGCAGATGAAGAAGGGAACCCAATTGACCATTCCCACACGGTTTTTTATAAAGATTATCAAGATGAGCTTGAAACAAAGAGTCTTCTTGATTTGAGTTATGTCCCCTTGGATGATATGAAAGAAGGGTTTAATAAGTCAAAATCAGTGAATGGCCGTGTAAATTTGGGAATAGCTATCAATTTGATCAAGGGATTAAAATATGAGGGACGTTTCCAGTACCAGCAAAATTATAGCAAGAGCGAGTTATTTTACAGTCAAAATTCGTCGCTAGTCAGAATAGAGTTAGCAAGATACACAAAACCGGCTAATCCGCCTTCTACCACGGCTCCGACTTATTATCTTCCCACTACCGGAGGCCGATATACCCTTGCTAATATTGACGGGATGAACTGGACGATTCGAAATCAGTTCAATTATGACCGTGTTTTCGGTAAGGATAAGCAACAAATAACGGCGATTGCCGGTATGGAAATACAGTCGGGAGTATCTACGTCCAATTCGAATACACGACGGGGATATGATCCGCAATCGCAAACTTACCAAGCGTATGACGAAAAGGAACTTGCCACAAATGGAGTTTCAGGTGCCGTGTATAGTAATTTCGGAACACCCCGTAATACATTGGTAACGAAAATGTTTTCCCAAAGTGAAACGGAAAAACGGTTTGTTTCTTTTTATTCGAATGTTGCCTATACTTACAATAGCAAATATACTTTAAACGGCAGTATTCGAGTGGATCAGTCAAATTTATACGGAAGTGATCCTAGTGTCCAGTTTAAACCCATTTGGTCTGTTGGTGTGGCTTGGAACTTGAAGAGGGAAAGTTTTATGGATCAGGTTGATTTCCTGAATCGTCTGGATTTCCGGTTTAGTTATGGTTTGGGAGGAAATTCCCCTAAACCGGGTAAAGGAGGCCCTTATAATCTGTTGAATGCAAAGGCCAGTACGATGTTTGCAGGATTGGGTATAGGTTATGACATCATGTATCCGGCAAATGATAAGATTCATTGGGAAAGAACTCGGACTATAAATGGCGGGGTAGATGTGGCCATGTTCAATAATCGGATTACCGCATCAATAGACGTGTACCATAAATTGACAACAGAATTGTTAGCAACAAAGCCGACCGATCAGACGCTGGGGTGGGAGAGTTTTTATACTAATTTCGGAGATATGAAAAATCAGGGATTTGAAGTATCTCTTAGGACGAAGAATATTTTTACACGAAATTTTAGTTGGTCAACCGTACTGACAATGACGAATAACCGTAATAAAGTTCTGAAACTCAATCTTGATGGTGCAATGACCGCGGGTAAAAAAGTGTACATGGACTATATTGAAGGTTATGCAGGTAATAGCTTGTTTGCGTATCGGTGGGCAGGTTTGAGTGAGGAAGGAAACCCTCAGGTTTACAACGCAGAAGGACAAATAATCAGTGATTATCAAGATGAATCTTTGACCGAGGATGCCGTGAAGTTTATGGGTGTTACTCAGCCGAAATGGTATGGTGCATTAACGAACAACTTTTCTTACAAGGGGTTTGATTTTTCGTTTATGCTTGTGTATAATTTTGGTCACAAAATGCGTCGTGATGTAAATAATTTTTGGTACGGGCGACTGGCACGTAATGTAAGTAAGAAGTTTTTGGACCGTTGGCGGGAACCCGGTGATGAGAAATACACGGATGTGCCGAAATATGTTTCTAAAACGGTTGAAAATAAAACGAAGTCACGGGACATTACTTTTTACGAATTAGCGGATATTAATGTCTTGGATGCATCTTATGTTAAGTTACGGGATGTTACATTATCCTACTCTCTGCCTAAAAGTTTGTGTGATAAACTATTCATGGATAGAATAACGTTACGGGCACAAGCCTCTAATTTATTCTTGATAGCGGCAAATAATGATGGGATAGACCCTGAATATCACCATTACAGAAGTGGCTTACGCGGGACAAAATACGGTCCGTCGTGGTCATTTGGGCTTACTATTAATTTTAAATAAGGTTGACCTATGAAATGTAATCATGTATATCACGGATTGGCAACTATATTGAGTGTTGTCTTGTTGCTTGGAGGTTGTAAGGATTTCCTTGATGTAAAACCTAAAGGAAAGGATATTCCCGAAACAATTGAACACTATAACGGAATGTTCAATAGTACAAATCTGACTTCTGTAACCTATTCTCAAGTAACGGAACTCGGGACGAAATTAGGTGTGAGTACCCTGTATAATATTTTTATGGGGGATGAACTTACGGCGACACAAACTTCGGTTTCTGAACTTGATTTCAAGATGAATCAGGCATATCAGTGGGAGGGGAAAATTTTCGGTGAAGAGGATGATGTTTGTGAATGGGCAACAATGTACCAGCAAATCTACACGTTCAATGTTATCATTAATAATGTGATGGATGCATCGGGTGGGACGAATAAACGAAAGCTGGAACTTCAAGCTGAAGCACGGGTAAATAGGGCTTTTAGATATCTGATTCTTGCCCAGTATTTTGGAAAACCATATAATGAATCAACGGCGAATTCGGATTTATGTGTTCCCCTTGTTGTTGAGGATGATATGAATTTGAAAAATCTGAAACGGAGTACAGTTCAGGAAGTTTATGATTTCATCATTAAAGAATTGGAAGAATCTTGTCCCGATTTGGTGGAATCAACGAATCATCCATTACGAATTTATCAATGTGCAGGATGGTTTTTCTTGGGTAGGGCTTACTGGGTTAAAGGAGATTATGAGAATGCAAGAATTGCCTTAGAGAAAGCACTTAAATCTTCTGAAATAAACACCACGGGTATCACTCTGTGGGATTATAATCAAATGTTGAGTGAATGGGGATATAATTCCGCTAAGCCATACGCATGGACTTCCGGTTTCCCGGCTAATAATACGGGAGCCAATAAAGAGGTTGTTTACAACTATCAGTATTCAATCTCTTCTATTTCCAGTGCAACGGGCCAACCTAAATTATTTATAAAGGAAAAATATATGGATATGTACGGGCAAGATGATCTTCGAAGAAACTTTTTTTCGAATAAAACGAGGACCGGGGCTGCTATGGAGGGATATAGAAGATTACCTTGCAGGACTGTCTTTAATTTAGGGGTTGAAATGCCAGACCTATATTTAATGCTAGTAGAGTGTCAGGCTCGTTCTATGGATCAGGCTTTGCAGAATGAGGCCCGGATAAATCTTGAAGAATTCCGGCGTCATAGAATGTCTCAAGAGGCTGCGGTGATTCCTGCCGATATAACTTCTCAGGAAAAACTAATCCGCTTTGTCGTGGAAGAACGGTTGCGGGAATATATGATGACCGGAATACGTTGGTTTGATATGAGAAGATTATGGAATGATCCGCTTTTTCAAGATTGGAAGGCTGAATATACACATACAGATGGGGAAAGTACTTATGCGCTGACAGAAGATCGGCTTGTTTATCAAATTCCACCGAAAATACTTGTATTTAATAATGATTGGCAAAATAATAAATAACAATAAAATATTGATGAGGATGAAAAAACTAATTTTATTAAGCATTATATTGCTTGGAGTGTTCACCGTGAATGCACAGGTGATTAAAGGAAAATTTAATGATTATCAGGGCGAAACGATAAAAATTAATATTGGAGGTTGTGATCGGGAGGCCCTTAAAATAGGAAGTGACGGATCGTTTGTATTTAACCCGGTGATCAGGTATGAAGGACAAAAGTTTACTATAAATATGCCTGATGAAACCCGGATTCCCGTGTTAGTAGGTAAAGGGGAAGAAGTCCGGTTGGAAGTATCAAAAGATAAGGATGGAAATACAATAGCAAAATTTGCAGGGGATAGGACGGATATTAATACCTATTTATTTGTTCATGCGAATCAGTTATCTGGATTGAAAGGAGCTAGAGGACAGAAATTTACCACGTTTAAAGAGTATTCGGCAAATTTGGATCGTTTGGATAAAAAATTGGATCAATTATTGAATAAAATTAAGGGAGATCAGGATCTTGTCGAGGAGTATCGGGTGGAAAAGAATGTGGATATTATTTCGGCTAAAATTGGATTTGGAAGGGGTGACGAAAAACTGACTCTTACGGACGCTGACTACATAAAATTTATGAAGTCAATGGATGTGAATGATAGTATCACTTTTAGAAAAGATCCTCGCAAAGCCTCATTAGGTTATACGGGAGTGGTGGAAAGGCGAATATCTTGGGAGGCAAGAAACAGGGCTACCGCTCAAGATGATCCAGCTAAATCATTTATTAGAAAGTTATTGATCCTTGATGAACTGGTAAGTAATCAAGAGATTAAAAATAGTGTTTCTCACTATTATGCCATTATGTTTTATATGGGAGGGGGAAATGCTCATGCGAGAGAGTTCGTTGAAACTTTTAATAAAATAAATACAGACCCGGAACATCTTGCTTTTGTGAAAGCACGACCATTACCATCAAAGGATAATAATCTTGAGGCTGGATCGGTAGCTAAGGATTTTGAAATGCGTGATCGTGATGGTAATCTGGTGAAACTCTCAGATTTTAAGGGAAAACTTGTTTATATGGATATTTGGGCTACATGGTGTGGGCCGTGTGTGGAAGAGATTCCTAACATGGAAAAATTATACCAACACTATAAAGATGATCCACGGGTTCTATTGGTGAGTGTATCAGTGGATAGTAAAAAGAACCTTTGGGAGAAAAAATTAGATGAAGACAAACCCCAATGGCCGCAATATATAGTTGATGGAGCTTTAAAGGATAAATTGTACAATGAATACATAATAACCGGTATACCTCGTTTTATGATGTTTGATAGTGAAGGTAAAATTATCACGATCAATGCGATGAGACCTTCTAACGGTAAACTGATTCCGTTTATAGAGGAACAATTGTCCAAACCGAAAGAGATAAAAGGTCCCGGTGGTATGAAAATGATTAAACTGAAGTAATCTGAGATTAATATAAACTATTACCCCTTAAGAGTGTATAAACTTTTAAGGGGTTTATTCGTTCATAATATCTGTTTGTCTATCGATAGAGGCTTGGTGGATAGCTTTGAACACGCGCTCCACGAGTTCTTCACTCAAATTATTCTTGCGGGCCTCTTCAAGAACACGGGTTAGGATTTTTTCCCAGCGATCCGGTTGGAGAATGGTAATATTGTTTTGTTTTTTATACGTCCCGATCTCTTCAATAATTTTCATCCGGTTGGTAAGGACTTCCATGATCGTGTTATCCAGAGTATCTATTTTTTCCCGGAGTTCTTCGATGATTAAGGTATTATTTGAGTTGTTAGGATGTTCTTCCCGGATGATCAGATGGGATAGAATTTGATTTAATTGATCGGGGGTAATTTGTTGAAAAGCATCACTTAATGCACAATCCGGATTCACGTGCGACTCGATGATTAATCCATCGAATCCCAGGTCCATTGCTTTCTGGGATATTTCCTGAATATATTCCCGATGGCCGCTGATGTGGCTGGGGTCACAGAAAAGCGGTAGATTCTTGATGCGTCGCTTTAATTCAATCGGTATTTGCCATTGAGGCATATTACGATAGCGAGTGCTGTTATAGGATGAAAAACCGCGATGAATAGCTCCTAATTTTGTAATACCACACAAATAGAGACGTTCAAAAGCACCGATCCATAGTTCTATGTCCGGGTTTACCGGATTCTTGACGAGAACCGGAATATCAACTCCTTTTAATGATTCCGCAATTTCTTGAACGGCAAACGGGTTTGCCGTGGAACGGGCGCCAATCCATACCATATTCATCCCGTATTTCAGTGCGACTTCCACGTGATGGGCATTAGCAACTTCCGTGGAAATTTTCATTCCCAGTTCCTTTTGGATATTTTGTAGCCAAGGCAATCCTTTTACTCCGACTCCTTCAAAACAATTCGGACGGGTCCTAGGTTTCCATATTCCGGCTCGTAAAACTTCTATTCCATTGTTTTTCAGTTTAGTTGCCGTGTTAAAGAGTTGCTCTTCACTCTCAGCACTGCAAGGACCCGCGATCATTAACGGACGTTCTTGGCGGGTGAACAGATTCCATTCGGAATAGGATTGTATTTCTAATGGCTTGGTCATTTTAACTACAAAATTAAAATTCAAAGATATTCTTTTCTTTTCTAAAAATGGAGCTATCCCTTTACTTTTTGGATAGCTCCCGGCGGATGATGTATTTCAACAGAACGTTCCGTGTTTAAAACTGAATTTAGATTCTTTTTTAGTAGAAGTCTTTTTACTTGTTTGTTTTGAAATTGATAGGCGATTTTGCGTATTCTTGTTTCCTTTTTGAAGATTTGATTTTTTTGTTTTCATAATTGTATTTTATTTAATGGGTTATATAATATTATTTCATTAAAGACTTTCTCCGAAATCTTCTTTAAATTTGGCTAGAAGACGTAGCGGCCATCCGGAGGTAGGAGTTAATGTCCCCATGAAAAAACGTAGAACCGGGGGTTCATACACGAAACGTAGTCCTCCGATCAGGTGGCGGTTATCAAATAACCATTGCATCCGGTCACTCACGTATTTGATTTGCGATAGCGTGAACACCCGCCGGGGTAGGGCAAGGCGCAGTAATTCCAGATCGGAGGGAATTTCGTTTCCTTGCTCGTCTCTCACGCTGGAAATCGTGCCTCTTTCCATTCCCCGAATACCCGAAATGAGGTAAAAGGCCGCGGCTAAAGCTCCGGCAGGGTATTCCGATTGAGGGATGTGCTTGCAGAAAGACATGGCGTCCACGTGGCATCCCAGTACACCGGCAGGGGTAACAATAGGAATTCCTTTTTGTTGTAGGTCATTCACGAGGAACGCGATAGAATCCGGGCTTTGTCGGATGATGGTTTCATCTTGTGTTTCGTAGAGACCTACAGCCATGGCCTCAATTTCCCGGACCGATATTCCCCCGTAAGTGAGAAAACCTTCAAAAAGAGGGATAAGGGTTTCCATCTTCGCGTATAACGTCCGGTTATTCGTGCAAATACCCCCGCCCCGGGAAGAACTGAGTTTTCTAGCAGAAAAGTAAACCAAGTCGGCCAGTCCCGTAATAGTTTTCAGTATCTCGGCGAGAGAGGCATTTTTCCATTCTTTTTCCCGTTGTTTCACGAGAAAGGCATTTTCACCTAATAGGCTGGCATCCAGCACTAGTATGATTCCGTGTCGGTCGGCAATTTCCCGGACTTGTTGAAGATTATGGATAGAAAAAGGTTGGCCCCCGATTAAATTCGTGGAGGCCTCCATCCGGATAAATGGGATATTTTCGGAGCCGTGATCTTGAATGCATTTTTCCAGTTTATGGATGTCTATATTTCCTTTAAACGGGTTTGTTGACTGAATTTCCAAGGCATCGTCACAAAGAAGTTCCGCGATCTTTCCCCCGTTTTCCGTGATATGGGCGAGGGCCGTCGTGAAGTGGTAA
Organism: Butyricimonas sp. RTP31003st1_G1_RTP31003_210430; assembly: GCF_040920905.1. Taxonomy (NCBI): domain Bacteria; kingdom Pseudomonadati; phylum Bacteroidota; class Bacteroidia; order Bacteroidales; family Odoribacteraceae; genus Butyricimonas; species Butyricimonas sp. RTP31003st1_G1_RTP31003_210430. The sequence goes on from NZ_JBCOSQ010000001.1 coordinate 72,821, forward strand.
TTCATCGGCACTATTTGTCCCGGTTTGATAAAAGTACGGCAAATGATGTTTTCTGCCGCTCTTCCCTGATGTACCGGGAGTAGAAATTCTTTTCCAAGTACATCCTGCACGGCTTTCAACAGGCGGGTGAAACTTTGCGATCCGGCGTAAGCGTCATCGGCACGAAACATGGCGGCCACTTGGTTATCACTCATGGCGTTTGTTCCACTATCCGTGAGCATATCCAGAAACACATCGTTCGTATTTAGCTTGAAGGTATTGAACCCGGATTCCTGCAAAGCTTTCAGGCGTCGTTCCACGGGTACGAGATGTAGTTTTTGAACGACCCGGACTTTATGTAGTTCCAGGGGTATGTTCTCTCCGCTGTAAAATTGAATGTTGTTTGTCATGATTTATGGATTTAAATTAAAAAACCCGGCTGGGATCAGCCGGGTTGAATGAATATAATACGTGTTACTTACATTTTTACAGGTAATACAAGGTCATCCCAGCTGTTGTTGAGGTAATAATAATAGTAGTAATAATAACGACCTGTATGTGAAAAAATAGTATTCATGTCTATGGTTTTAAATAAAAAAGGCCCCGAAATTCGGGGCCTGTATATTTTATATGATCACAATATTCCCCCTTTACTTTTCCGGAAAGTAATAATAGAAATAGTAATATGAGGTGTACATCGTGTTCATTTTCTTTTCATTGTTCGGGACAAATATAGGTATTCTGAAATATAAAACAAATAAGTAAGCAGAAAAGTTAGGAGAAAAAGTCTAACTTTGTGTGGATTAATTTGAAAAGGAAAGATGATGACTAACGAGGAGAAAAAATTGTACTTGCTGGATGCTTATGCGTTGATTTACCGTTCATATTATGCGTTTATCAATAATCCCCGGATCACGACGACGGGAATAAATACATCGGCCACTTTCGGTTTTTTTAATTTTTTACTGGAATTGCTTGAATTGGAAAAACCGACTCATCTGGCAGTAGTTTTTGACCCGGAAGGTCCTACTTTCCGTCATGAAATGTACCCTCCCTACAAGGCCCAGCGTCCCCCGATGCCGGAGGATCTGAAAAAGTCGGTTCCTTATATTAAAAGTATTATTGAAGGATTAGGCATTAAATCTATTGTTGTCAGCGGGTTTGAGGCGGACGACGTGATCGGTACGCTGGCTAAGCGGGGAGAGAAAGAAGGGTTTCAGGTATATATGATCACGCCGGATAAAGATTACGCCCAGTTGGTCAGCGAACGAGTGTTCATGTATAAACCGGGGCGTGCCGGAAATAAATCTGAAGTGTGGGGTATTCCGGAAGTATTGGATCATTTCGGGATCGAGCGGGTGGAACAGGTGATCGATATTCTTGGTTTGATGGGTGACACGGCGGATAACGTGCCGGGATGTGATGGTGTCGGACCGAAAAGTGCTGCCACATTGATTTATAAATATGGAAGTATAGAAGGGGTATATCAACATATAGATGAACTGAAAGGCAAACAAAAAGAGCGCTTGTTGTGTTGTCAGGATACTGTCTTTTTATCAAAGGAACTGGTGACAATCAACACGGAAGTACCCACGGATGTAAATGCTGAAGATTTGGCATTGGGTGAGATTCAAGACGATGTGTTAAAGCCGATCTTCAATGAATTGGAGCTTTTCTCTCTGGCAAAGCGAGTGTTCATGATAGAACACGAGGAAAATTTGGTAGAAACCATTCACCCGGAAGAAGTCGATTACCAGGAAATCACTACCGTGGCGGAACGGGATGAATTACTTCAGAAGTTGAGTGAGGCCCCGGAATACGTGCTGAACGTGATCTTTGGAGATGGCACGATTTATAACTCTTATCCGGACTATCTCTGTTTTTCAACAGCCGTTAATACTGCCTGTTATCTGCGGTTACCTTCAGCAAAGGATAAGGCCGAGGACGTGATTCGTTTATTTAAACCTATTCTTGAAGATCAGAACAAAGTTTTGATTTCGAATGACGTGAAGGACGATATTATTTGGTTAAGAAGAGCCGGGGTAGAGATTCTAAATAAAATATTTGATGTCAAGATTGCACATTACGTTCTACAACCGGATAGTTCCCACGAACTGGAACGTGTTGCTTTGGAAATGCTGAATTATCGTTTGATAAAAGGAGATAATACCGAGAATCCTCAATTATCCTTATTTCCCGATGAAGGAGCTAAGAAAGACAAGGATTTCGCCGAACGTACGGATATATTATTCCGCTTGAAAGGAAAACTGGAAGAGGCTTTACAGGAAGTCGGGCTTTATAAGCTGTACGAAGAAATTGAAATGCCCTTGGTATCTGTTCTGGCCGATATGGAGTACGAGGGTGTGTCCATTGATAAGGTGGCACTGGATGAGCTATCCGAGGATTTGAAAATAAGAATTGCGGAGACAGAGAAAATCATATATGAAATGGCCGGTAAAGAATTCAATATTAGCTCTCCCAAGCAGTTGGGCGAGATTTTGTTCGACCAGATGAATATTGATCCCGGCAACAAGAAAACCAAAACAGGCCAATACAGTACATCCGAACAGGTGTTGTCAAAATTAGAAGATGCACACCCGATTGTAGGACATATACTTAATTACCGGGGATTAAAGAAATTGTTGACCACGTATGCGGAGGCTTTACCCACGTATATTGATCCGGCAACCGGAAAGATTCACACGCATTTTAACCAAGCGGAGGCGGCAACCGGAAGATTGAGTAGCTTGAATCCGAACTTGCAAAATATACCTATCCGGACAGCCGAAGGTCGGAACATTCGGAAAGCTTTTATCACGGGAGATCCGGATTATGGGTTCTTCTCGGCCGACTATTCTCAGGTAGAGTTAAGATTGATGGCACATTTAAGTGGTACGCCGGAGCTGATCAATGCTTTCCTGAAAGGGGAAGACGTCCATGCTGCAACGGCATCTAAAATTTATCATGTGCCTTTGGACGAGGTGACCCCGGAGATGAGACGACGGGCGAAAACGGCTAATTTCGGGATTATTTACGGTATTTCGGCTTGGGGATTGGCGGAACGGCTGAAAATTTCCCGGAAAGAGGGTAAGGAACTGATTGAAGGCTATTTTGCCCTTTATCCCGGAGTGAAACGTTATATGGAGGAATCCGTGGAGAAAGCTCGGAAAAAAGGGTACGTGGAGACGATCATGGGCCGCCGTCGTTATCTGAGAGATATAAATTCCCGGAACGCGGTTGTACGGGGGGTTGCCGAGCGAAACGCGGTAAACGCTCCTATCCAGGGATCGGCAGCCGATATTATTAAGAAAGCGATGATATGTATTCATCAGAAATTAAAAGAACGGGGATTACGTTCCAAGATGATTTTGCAGGTGCATGACGAGTTGAACTTCAAATGTCATCACGAGGAAATCGAGGAATTGAAGAATCTCGTGGTGGATTGCATGGAACACGTCGTGAGCTTAGCGGTGCCTTTAACCGTGGGTACGGGCTACGGGAAAAGCTGGTACGAGGCACATTAATGTTAGAATATAAAGATGTTGTTGGGAATGTTGGACGAGCAAATAGATTCAGTTATAACGGATAGTATCGTGCCGGTGTCGGATTCTGTGGTGTTTCCGGCCTCTTTGTTAAGAGAAACGGTCTCTTGGAAACCTTTCTTACCTTTTGACACGCTGACGAATCAGGTGGAATTAGTGGACGGAATTCCTTTGAGCGGGGAGAAAATGAATATTGAATTTATTTCCAGTATTCTGATTTACACGGTCGTGTATCTCGTTTTTATCGCTTTGTTGCGCCTGCGAGGAAGAGGTTTCCTCACTACTGTATATACCTATTTTTTCAACCGGAAAAGAGGGGCCAGTTTACAATCGGAAGGCGGGATTCCGAACTACTTCTTCGTTTTCTTGTCGGTTAGCCTTTCTTTTTCAATCTTGTCCATGTTGATGGCTTTTTTAATCGATCCTCCCTTTGTATTCTTTAATGCCTTAATCTATTTTCTGATCATCTTCGGTTACTATTTTTTAGTCTTGGGACTTGTGCGGCTTTTCGGGTGGGCATTTAATAGAAGGCATTGTGCATCGGAGATCATCTTGAATTTGCGCACAAGTGCGATCGTGTTGGGATTATCCATATCCCCGTTCGTGCTGGCCTTGTTTTACGTGCAAACTTCGGCGATAAATATGTTATTATATGTCATTTTAGGGCTTGGTATCATTATTCTGGTTTTCAGATTTATAAGATTGATTAAAATATTATATGGATATAGAGTTTCAATTTTGTATATGATTTTGTACCTTTGTGGGCTTGAAATATTGCCGATTCTTGTCTTGTACAAGCTATTGGAATAAGTTAGAGAAGTTAGTGTAATTTTAAAACAGAAGAAGTTGAAAATAAAGAAGATACTAGTTTCGCAGCCAAAGCCGACAACCGAGAAATCTCCGTATTTTGATTTGGCAGAAGAATTTGGATTGAAATTAGAATTCAAATCATTTATAAAGGTAGAAGGTGTCACGGCAAAAGAATTTCGTCAAGAAAGGATAAATATTCTTGATTTTACCGGGATCGTTTTCACCAGTCGTACGGCTATCGACCATTTCTTCCGGATCTGTACTGAAATGAGGGTAACCGTTCCCGACACGATGAAGTATTTCTGTATATCAGAGGCTATTGCTTTCTATCTTCAGAAATATATCGTGTACCGTAAGAGAAAAATCTTCTACGGGGACAAGAAAGTCGAGGATATGACGAAAATTCTGTTAAAGCATAAGACCGAAAACTTCCTAGTTCCGGTTTCCGACGTGCATAAAGAAAATATCCCCGCTTTGATGGATGAACTACACCTGAAGTACACGAAATCCGTATTCTATAAAACCGTGTCCAGTGATGTAGCCTCTGAAATTCCGGATTTGAAAGAGTATGATATATTGGCATTCTACACTCCGGCCGGTATCAAGTCATTGTTCCACAACTACCCGAATTTTGAACAGGGTTCGACAATTATCGCGGCCTTCGGGGAGGCGACAGCCGAGGCGGTTGAGGAGGCCGGGTTGAGGCTTGATATAAAAGCCCCCACGGAAAAAGCCCCTTCGATGACCATGGCGCTGGAACAGTTCATTAAGGCTTACAACAAAGAAAATAAATCAAAATAGGAAAATGGACATCAAACGATGTCCATTTTTTGTATGTTTGCACTCGTATATGGATGAAACGATAAAATACACGTTTTGCAAGGAAGAACGGCTATGCCGGAAGGGGGGATTCGAGGAACTTCTGTCCTCGGGTTATAGTTTCGTGTCTTATCCGTTACGAGTGGTAATCCGGTTATACCCGAGGGAAGAAAAAGATTTCCCGGCTCGAATAGCCGTGAGCGTTTCTAAAAGGCGTTTCAAACGAGCCGTGAAACGTAACCGGGTAAAACGTTTGATTCGGGAGACCTATCGTCTGAATAAAAATATATTGTACTCTTATATCCCGGAGGATAAAACGATGGATATATTGTTCATATATTTGCATGACGAAATTTTTGAATATGGTAAAATCGAAAAAGCGATAACCGGTGCTATTAAAAAAATTAGGAGCTATATTGAAAAAGATAGTGGTGGGGATATTGCTGATACCTATTAAATTTTATCAGTTATGCATTTCCCCCTGGACACCCCCGAGTTGCCGCTATACCCCGACGTGTTCACAATACGCGGTGGAGGCGTTACGGAAACACGGTCCGGTAAAAGGATTATACCTTGCGATAAAACGGATATGTTCCTGCCATCCATGGGGAGGTTCGGGCTACGATCCGGTGCCGTGAAATTTGTTATTTTGTTGGATATATACTATTTTCGCTAGATTGTTATTAAAATAAGATTATGAGAAAAAATACACGTGTAATTATCTTCATTTCGGGAGTCTTGTTACTGGCTTTCGGGATGCTTGGCTTGAAGGAAGACGATAAAAGATTCCAGATTAGTAAGGGATTGGATATTTTTGCCACGCTTTTCCGGGACGTGAATCTTTTTTACGTGGATGACGTGCAGCCGGAGAAAATGGTGCAGGACGGGATTGACGCCATGTTGAAGAAACTGGACCCCTACACGGTTTATTACCCGGAAACTAAGTTGGATGAGTTCAAGATGATGACAACGGGCGAATACGCCGGGATCGGTTCCGTGATCGGTATGAAGGATGATTACGTGGTGATCCGCGAACCCTATAAGGGATCTCCTTCTTACAAGGCCGGGTTACTTCCGGGTGATTTAATTCTGGCTGTTGACGGGGAAAATATGAAGGGAAAGAATGTCGAGTACGTGAGTTCCCGTCTGAAAGGACAACCCGGTAAAGAGGTGGTCCTTAAACTGCAACGTGTCGGGGAAGAAAAGCCTTTGGAGAAGCGGGTTCTTCGGGAGGTCGTACAGGTTCCCAGTGTTCCTTACTACGGGATGCTGAATAACGAGATTGGGTACATCTATTTTACCGGTTTTACGGATAAGGCTGCCGACGATGTGAGAAGTGCGATCATGGATTTGAAAAACCGGGGAGCGCAGTCCCTTGTTCTTGATCTTCGCGGTAACGGGGGAGGATTGCTGGATCAGGCGGTGGAGATTGCCAATTTCTTCCTGCCCAAAGGTTCCTTGATTGTAAGCACGAAAGGAAAGATGAAACAATGGGATAAGGAATATCGCACGACGAGAAATCCCTTGTTGCCGGATATGAAACTGGCCGTGCTGATTGATCGGGCATCTGCCTCAGCCTCGGAGATCCTTTCCGGTTCTTTGCAGGATTACGATCGGGCGGTTGTAATCGGTGAACGTTCATTCGGTAAGGGATTGGTGCAGACAACCCGTGATCTGGTCTATAACACGAAATTAAAGGTAACTACGGCGAAATATTATATCCCTAGCGGACGCTGTATTCAAGCAGTAGATTATTCCCACCGTAATCCGGATGGTAGCGTGGGTACGATTCCCGATTCTTTAATGAAACCCTTTAAAACGAAAGCAGGGAGAACTGTGTATGACGGTGGTGGTATTACGCCGGACGTGAAGATTGAACCGGAGAAATACGCTAAAGTAACCCAGGAACTGGTGTTACAGGATATGATCTTTGATTTTGTCAATGAATACGCGGCAACTCATCCCACGATTGCAGCTCCTTCTGAATTTGTTTTGTCGGATGAATTGTTCAACGAGTTCAAGGAATACTTGAAAAAGCGTGAATTTGAATACGAGACAGCCTCCCAGCTTGTTCTGGAAAGATTGGTAAAGGCGACTCAAGACGAGAAATACTATGATCAAGTATCCAGCCAGGTAGAGCAATTGAAGAATAGTCTCGGACACTCTATCGATCGGGATTTGGATGTTTTCAAGAAAGAGATTTCCGATATATTGTCCGACCAGTTGATGGAACGTTATTATATGCAAGAGGGTGTGATCGAGTATCATATCCGTAATGACAAGGATATAGCTAAGGCGTTGGAGGTTTTGTCGAACAACGAAGAGTATCAAAAAATATTGAAGTAGCATGAAAAAATAGATAGTAGTTTTTTGAAATCCCAAAAAACTACTATCTTTGCACCGCAATAAAACAATTGCCCTATTGTGTAATGGTAGCACTACAGATTCTGGTTCTGTCTGTCTGGGTTCGAATCCTAGTGGGGCAACAACATGAAGAAAACCCTTATAGTTGGAAAACTGTGAGGGTTTGTTTTTTTAATGAAATTTGTTGATTATCAGTGCTGTTACTTCTCTTTTCTATTTTGTCTGAATGATTTGTGATATTAGGATTAAGGGATAATTTGATGTAGTTCTAGTATCATTTTAGGTATCATTTCCCCGTTTTGCCAATAAATTCAGGTATCATGTTAATGTATTTATTGTTAGTGTTTTACGAGTGAATATTATGATAATGAACGAGTGTGCCTCATTTTTCTTATGTATGTTTGGAAGGAATAAGTGAGGATTATACTTGTTTGTGCTAAGGTTTATTCTGAATTTGTAATTAATAGATAATGACTAACGGATGACTACCGAATATAATATTTTTATTACATTTTATAAATACTTTATGAACCTTATTACATATAAGGTTCATATAAGGTTACTATAAGGTATCTATAAGGTTCATGACGGTAGTGATCAAGTATTGTTCAATTGATGACAATGTAATTAGAACTGAATTTCTTATCATTTAGCTGTTAATTTTCACATAGTTACGGTCCTATTATGTTTGAAATTTCTCTTTTTTGAAGAAACTATTTTTTACTTTTTGGATTTCACCATCACGTTTCTGAATTCTAGGGGTGAAATGCCGGCCCATCTTTTGAAAAACTTACTGAAGGAGGCTTGATCTGAGAAATGTAACTCGGTGGCGATTTGTTGGATGGAAAATTCGGATAAGGCGAGAAGGTTACGGGCCTCGCTGTACAACATTTCGCAAATGAAATTATTCACGGTGCGACCGGTTTGTGCTTTGATGATAGAAGTCAAGTATTGGGGCGTGATATTCATTTGCCGGGCATAAAAAGGAACGGAATGTTCCGTTTTGTAATGGAGCATGAGTAACGAGATAAACTTCCGTAATATATTGGCGTATCGGGTTTGTGGGACTCTTTCAGTAACTTCATTTATTCCTTTGTTATCCAATATATTGTCTATTTCCAGATAATAGCGGGTTAGGGCGTTCTGGATCATTTCCAACTGATAGGAATGTTTCGTCCGGAAAAGTTGAATCCGGAGGTCTTCCATGGTGGAGGCTAGTAGGTGTTTCTCTTCCTCAGAAATTTGCACGATCGGGTAGTGGTACATATTCATCCCGTGGGTAATTCGGTGTTGGATGTTGAGAATGGGTAGGCGATCGATGAAATTCTTACGGGAACAGAGGCACAGGCATTGAAAATCACGGCTTACTTGACGAAAATTTGTGAGGTGCAGTGGGGACAGGATGCACAATGAATGAGCGTCAATTGGGTATTCCACGCTATCGACCAAAAGCGTGGCTCTTCCCGATAGCACCAGCATATAGGAAAAGGCATTCAGGTAAACGGATTTATTTCCGAACAGGAGGAATTTAGGGCCGATATCAGAGGTGAACACGGTGATCTCCCCCTTGTAGGATTCACCTTTTTTGAAGGTCTCGATTTCTTGGATGTTGACAATATTGTAAGACTCCATGCTGAAGGGTTATCTTATGATGATGGAGCGAAGTTTGTGTAATGTTTTTTGTGTCATGATTTTTTGGTTCAGAAAGCTTACCAGATAACCCGTTATGCAGGCCGCGATGATGGAACCTTCCCGCACACCTTCTACACGTTGGCTCAAGATGAGGGAAAGGATGACGGCTGACGTGACTAGGGTAACGTCGAAGTACACTTTGAATTTTCCGAATTCTTTGTTACAACTGCGGGAGGCATATTTTACGAATCCCTCGGCACTCATCATGGCAACATGGGGTTTTATTTCGAGGACAACACCGATGGATTGCACGAGGCAGCCAACGAGTAGCAAGGCGATGGACATCCCGTAATTCGAGGGGTGTACACCATTTGTCAAAAGCATATTCAGATCGATAAATGCCGAGAATATGAAAGAAAAAGGTAACTGGAGTAAAATCTCGATGATGTCCCGTTTACTTTTATTATTCCGGATTAGCCAGAATTGCCCGATGATCAATAGCATATTGATGATGAACGTGCAGGTTCCCAAGGATAGAGAGCTGTTCAGGCTCAATACGTAGTTTACACTGGAAATAGGAGTGGTGCCTAGTGCCGAACGGATGATTAATACGATTCCCGCGGCTAGAAAATACAATCCGATAACGAATATCAAATACTTTTTTAAAAGTTCCTTCATAGTTAATTCTCCCTTTGTAAAAAACGCACGAAGATACTGTTTTTCGATGAAAATAGGAATAATTGCGGGTCGGTAGTTTCAAATAAAACAAATTCTCTCGGTTTTCGAACATCCGATTGTTGTGGCTTTTTTAGGAATTTTGCAGCGTCTTAAAGAAAGAGAATGCAAGATGAATAGGAAGAAAATTGTGACAGGACTATTGTGTATGGCCGGTCTGTTACCGGTTTGTGCGCAACAAAGGGTTTTGAGCGTGGATGAAATGTTTCGTTTGGCCGACACGAATAGTCGGAGTATCCGCTCGCATCGCTTGGCTGTTGATGAAACAAAACAGGGGATAAAAACGGCTAAAAGTGATAAACTGCCTTCTATCGAGGCAAATTTATCGTTCAGTTATATCGGGAACGGCTGGATGACGGATCGGGATTTTTCTGACGGGCAGAAGGCCTCAATGCCGCATTACGGGAATAATTTCGCGATTAAAGCGACACAGGTGGTATATGCCGGGGGAGCTATCAACCGTAGTATTCAATTGAGCGAGTTGCAACAACAGGTGGCAGAACTGGAATTACAGGATAACCGCCAGGAGGTGCGGTTTCTGTTGGTGGGGTATTACTTGGAACTTTACCAGTTGTATAACCAACAAGAGGTCTACGAGAAAAATATCGAGCAAACCCGCTTGTTGGTGAAAGAGATTCAAGCTGCCTTTCAACAGGGGACGGCCTTGAAGAGCGATATTACCCGTTATGAACTTCAATTACAGAATCTGGAGCAGGGGTTGACGAATACCCGGAACCGGATTAAAATTTTGAACCGTCAGTTGACCACGACGATCGGTCTGGCCCCGGAGACGGTTATTTTGCCCGATACGACCGTGTTAGCAAGGAATATCGAGAGGCGGGATGAGTTGTCCTGGCAGGGAATGAAAAATGAATCTCCACGTTTGAAATTGGCAGATTTGGGGGTAGAGATGAGTAAGAAACAACAGGATTTGGTACGTGCCGGGCGTAGGCCGAATATCGGACTCGTGGCCGCGAATAATTTTGACGGACCGATATTGATTGAGGTACCACCGATTGACAAGAATTTTAATTATTGGTATGTCGGGATCGGTATCTCGTACAAGTTTGACGCTCTTTTCAAGAATAATAAAAAGTTGAAGCAAGCCCGGATTGCTACCCGGAAGGCGGAAGAGGATCGGTTACTGGCGGATGAACAGGTCTCTAACGGGATTCATGCCGCATGGGTTGAACTGGACGAGGCTTATTCCCGGTTACGTACACGGGAGAAGAGCGTGCAACTGGCTCACGAAAATTATGATGTGGTGCATTACCGTTACCTGAACGGGTTGTCCTTGGTGACGGATATGCTGGATGCCAGTAATATCCAGTTAAGTAGCGAGTTGGAGTTGACGAATGCCCGGATCGGTATTCTGTATCAGTATTATTTGTTGAAGAGAACAATCGGTAGTTTATAATTATTTTAATTGATATTTCAGTTATGAGTACAAGTAGAAAGAAATTGATTCCTAACGTGGTTTTAATCCTTGTTATTGTTGTCGGTATTTGTTGGGTAGCCAGTCGTTTTATTCATTTGGGACGGGTGGAATACACGAATAATGCCCAGGTGAAACAACATATTACCCCGATAAATACCCGTGTACAGGGATTTATCAAGAAGATATATTTTGAAGAGTACCAGCGTGTGCGTAAAGGTGATACCTTGGTGGTGATTGAGGATGCCGAGTATTGCCTGCGGTTGGCACAGGCGGAGGCGGATTACCGGAACGCGCTGGTCGGGATGGATGCGATGCACACGACGGTTCATGCGGCGCAGAGTAATGTTCTGGTGACGGATGCCGGGATCGAGGAAGCACGGGTGAGATTGGCGAATGCGGAGAAAGACTACGAGCGTTACAAGGAGTTGTTGAAACAGGAGGCGGTTACCGTGCAGCAATTTGATCAAGTGAAGACTGAGTTCGAGGCGACAAAGGCCCGCTACGAGCAAATCCTTCGTCAGAGACAGGCGGTTTCACTGGTGAAACAGGAACAAACGCAGCGTTTGGAACAGAACGAGGCGAATATCAAGCTTGCCGAGGCCGCGTTGAATTTGGCTCGACTGAATCTTTCGTACACGGTGATTCTGGCCACGACCGATGGGGTGACCGGGCGTAAGAATATACACGAGGGGGAACTCGTGCAACCGGGGCAGACGATGGTTAATCTCGTGGATGTGACCGAGAAATGGGTGATCGCGAATTACAAGGAGACGCAGACGACTCGCATGGAGGAAGGGCAGATGGTGGAGATCGAGGTGGATGCTATTCCGGGAGTAAGGTTTGAGGGGCGTGTCGCGTCAATTTCGGAGGCCACGGGAGCTTCTTTTGCGCTGATTCCGCAGGATAATTCTGCCGGAAATTTCGTGAAGGTGGAACAACGTATCCCGGTTCGTATTGAATTCACGGGGACGAATAGACCGGAGGATATGAACCGCTTGCGTGCCGGGATGAACGTGGAATGTAAGGTTAATTACTAGAGAAGATGTCTGCACCGAATATACCGACACGTATCATGATGTTCCGGGATTTTGTCCCGGATCGGGTACGTGTGTTTCTTTGTTTGTTTTTTGCCGTGACCTTTCAATTTAGTGGGGGAATTTATTTGGCATCCGTTTCGCAGATGGTTGGGTCGCTGGCGTTGATGCAGGAGGATATTATGATGGCCGGTTATGCCTCGTTCGTGGGGACAACGGTTGTTTTTCCTATTCTTTTTCGCTTGAAGTTTCGTTTCACGTCCCGGTCGATTTTCTTGATGGTCTGCCCGGCGTTGATTGTTTGTAACTTGATCACGATGAGTACGGGGAGTCTCCCGGTGCTGGTCGGGGTTTGCTTTATTGCCGGGATGTTGCGTATGTGGGGGACGTTCGAGTGTTTGTCGAGCGTGCAACTCAGTATCACGCCGACCCGTAATTTCGCGGTGTTCTTTCCGGTCGTGTATCTTATCGTGTTGGGAAGTATCCAGTTGTCGGGGTTGGTGACTGTTTATTTAGGCTATTGGGCTGACTGGCGATATATGCATGGGTTGATTATTGGGTTATTGCTTGTCGTTTGGTTGTGCGCGGTTCTGTTTACCCGCCATTTCCGGTTTATGAAAGCTTTGCCGTTGTACGGGATAGATTGGTTGGGCGGTATTTTGTGGGCGATCTTTCTTTTGGCGTTGGCTTTCGTTTTTGAATATGGTAAGTTTTATGATTGGTTGTATTCTCCTTATATCCGTTCGGGGATCGTGGTGGCGGTCGTGGCGTTGTTGTTGAATATTAACCGGATGCACACGTTGCGACATCCTTATATCACGAAGGAGGCGCTGGGGTATCGGAATATGGGGGCGATATTGCTTGCCTTTTTGGTTCTCTGTTGTTTGCAGACGACGCCAACCATTCTACAAAATATATTTACCGGGAGTATTTTGAAATATGATGTGCTGAATTCGGTATCTCTGAACTGGTGGAACCTGTTGGGAATCGTTTTGGGAGCTTTGGCAGTTTATTACTGGCACGCCCGCTTGCATGGGGGCTACAAAAGGGCCGTGTTTACCGGGTTCGCACTGATCGTGATATACCAGTGTTTCATGTATTTTCTGGTCGATCCGCGGATGAATATTGAATGGCTTTACCTGCCGACGTTGTTAAGAGGGGCGGGGTACGTGATGATTTATATATCGTTGACGGTTTATATCTCAGGATTCGTGCCGTTCCAGCACTTCTTTCAAGTGTTGTCTTTGCTGGGGTTCGTGCGGACTGGGTTCGGTTCGGCATTCGGAAGTGCGATTTATGGGCGGGTGATGCAACACGTTCTGCCGGGGAACTATCAGTTGTTGGCTGCCGATCTGGATGCGGTGAATCCTGTTGCCACTCATATCCCGACGGGACAGCTCTATGGCGAGACGATGAGGCAGGTGATGTTGGTCAGCGTGAAGGAACTCTATGGCTGGACGTGTATTATCGGAATTTTCTTTTTGCTGATGCTTTTGAGTTACAGGTATCTGAATCGGAACACGGTGGGACGTTTGCCCGGAATGAGGCAGATTAAGCGAGTGATGAAACGGGATGTCAGTTATTAGTTGGTTGCGATTTAGGGGATGTGGTCAGGTTGATTGCAATTTATAATGACGATTTGCAGGTTTGCTATTTTTATTTTAATCAATTAAAAAGGATATAATCTTATAAATTATAGCGACTTTTGTGATTGAAACTTAATGCATCAATTACAATGGCAAAAATTACCGTTCAAAATACAGACATTAGTGTTGTCAAGTACGATGAAGAAGACTACATCAGCCTTACGGATATGGCAAGAAGTCAACTGCAAGAGCATATTATCTTCCGTTGGCTTAGTCTTAAAAGCACGATCGAATACCTTGGAGAATGGGAAATGCTGTATAATCCTGATTTTAATTGTACCGAATTCGGTACAATTAAAAATGCGGCGGGAAGCAACAATTTCGTGCTTTCGGTGAAAACGTGGATAGAACGGACGAATGCAATCGGCATCCGTTCTAAAGCTGGTCGCTACGGCGGCACGTACGCACATCGGGATATTGCATACCATTTCGGTATGTGGATTTCTCCTAAATTCCAATTACTTCTTGTTAAGGAATACCAACGATTAAAGACTGAAGAGCAAAGGCTACTCGGTTGGTCGGCGAAGCGTGAATTGTCGAAAATCAATTACCGCATACACACTGATGCTATAAAGAAAAACCTTATTCCGGCAGAAGTCACAGCGGCACAAGTGAGCATTATTTATGCCAATGAAGCCGACGTCCTGAACGTGGCAATGTTCGGTATGACGGCAAAACAATGGCGGGAAGCCAATCCCGAACTGAAAGGAAATATCCGTGATTATGCTACTATCAACGAACTGATTTGCTTGTCGAATATGGAGAACCTGAATGCAGTGTTTATCGAACAGTGTATGACACAAAGAGAGCGTCTTGTTAGGCTAAACCAAATAGCCATTCATCAAATGAGTATATTGGAAAGTGGTGACAATAGCAGCCGTAAGTTACTTAAATAAAGAATTATGGAGTGCAAGGATTAGTTATTGCTGTGGATGAAATGGGTAAGCATGGGGTATTGATTTCGTTGGATGAAGAACGAACCCAATGGTGGAACCGTCATTGCTAGCGCAGGCTTATCCGGCGAGTGATGTCCAAGAGAGTTCCCCAAAGGTGTTTGCTTTTGGGGAATTTTTATGCTCATTTCTTAAATTATCCTTTATCTTTGTCATGATGTGTTCAGAGAATAATTAATAACGTCAGTATATGGCAGATGATTGCGTGATCCGGGTGACCGGTCTGAAAAAGAGTTTTCCCAAGGGGAAAGAGGTTTTACACGTGTTGAAGGGTATCGATATGGAGATCCGGTCGGGAGAGGTGATCGGTTACCTTGGGAGTAACGGGGCGGGGAAGTCCACGACCGTGAAGATTATGTGCGGGTTACTGGAGGATTTTGAAGGGAAGGTGGACGTGTTGGGGTATGATGTTCGGGAAAATGATATAGAGGTGAAGAAACGGATCGGGTATATCCCGGAGAATGCCGTGATGTACGAGCATTTGACCCCGATGGAGTATTTGGAGTTTATTGGAGCTATGTACGGGCTGGACCGGAAGGAGGTGAACCGGAAGGCTGACGAGTTGCTCTCGTTGTTCGAAATGAGGGAGAACCGGGACGAGAGAATGGTGAATTTCTCGAAGGGGATGAAACAGAAGGTGCATATTATTTCGGGATTGCTGCATAACCCGGAAGTGATTTTCATGGATGAACCTTTGAATGGGTTGGATGCTAACGCGGTGATTATCGTGAAGGAGGTCATTGCTCGTTTGGCAAAAGAGGGGAAAACGATCTTTTATTGTTCACATTTGATGGATGTGGTGGAGAAAATAGCCAGTCGGGTGATCCTGATTAATGAGGGTACGATTATCGCTAACGGTTCGGTTCGGGAGTTGATGGAGGAGGCCGGAACGAGTTCTTTGGAGGGATTGTTCACGAAGTTAATAGGAGCCACGGGGCAGTCGGAAAAAGCGGAACAGATTGTAAACGCTTTTGAAAACAGGGAGTCATGATTAGGGTGGTGACACAAATTCTGCGACTCTTTCAAGGGGTGTTTACCCGTATGGGCGTTGATTTCGACCGGATGCTGGCCATCGTGACGGTGAAACTGACGGTGGATAACCGGATTGACCGGAGTGGACGGAACAAGAAAAATGCGTCGAACGCATTGATGAGGCAGGGAATTTTACTCGGAATTTGCGGGCCGATCTTTTTCTTGACGGGAATAGCGTCGGGAGCTTTTGGGGTGTCGCTTTTGTTATTCCAGTCGTACCTGTTTCTGATGTTGATGATGAGTTTTATGATGGAATATTCCCGGATTCTTTTTGACGGGAACGATAATCATATATTGCAGCGTTTGCCCGTGAATTCTAAAACGATACTGGTTGCTCGTCTCGTGTCGATGTTGGTGTACATGTTTTTTCTTTCCGGTTGTATGTCGGTGATCCCACTGGTGATTGTCTGTTTTTGGAAAGGGGTGATGTCCGGGGCTTTTTTCATTATTTCAGTGTTTCTGAACACGATTTTCACGTTGCTTTTTGCTAATGTTATTTATCTCGGGGTGATGCGCTTTATTTCCGTGGAGAGGTTTCAGCGGGTGATGAGCTATGTTCAGGTGGTGTTGATTGCCGGGGTGGCTTTGAGCTACCAGTTGGTCGGGCAGTTAATTCATAATATTCAATTGGATATGTTTCAGCCGGGGACTTGGATGTATTTTACGCCACCTTGTTATTTTATGTCCTTGACGGTGATGGTTAAGCAACCGACGGGACCCGCCTTGTTGCTGGCGTTGATCGGGGTAGGGCTTGTTGTCGTGCTTGGTTATATCACGGTGGCTTATCTTGCTCCTTATTTTGCGGCAAAAGCGGGTGTGTTGAATTCGTACTCACCCGTGAGCAAGAAACGTAAGGGGGGAAAGGAGGGATGGCTTTACGGTTTAGCACGGGTGTTTGGTCGGAGCCCGATGCAGGTGACCGGGTTTGTCTTGGGATGGCGTATGACCCGTGATAATTTGAAGTTCAGACAAGGTGTTTTGCCCATGATGATTTACACGATGTTCTTGGCAGTTTTCTTTTTATACCAGGGACGGCAGGAGGAAGCTGGCGGCATTGCTTATTATATGCCTCTTTACATGATGGCGATGATTAGTATCGGAATCCAGATGAATATGTCAATCACGGATAAGGGTGATTTACTTTGGCTTTATCGTTCCAAGCCATTGGAGCGTCCGGGGGCCTTGATCCTCGGGTGTTTCAAGGCTTTGTTCGTGAAATATTATCTTCCGGTTTACGTGTTGCTCTGCGGGATTTTTGTTGCGATGCTGGACTGGGCGATTCTTTCGGACCTGTTGTTTATTCTGGTCGTGAGTACGTTGGTGAGTTACATTTATCTATGGTTTTCCGGGATGCTTTTTCCATTCTCGAAAGAGAAAAGTTCCGTGGATTCCGGGCGGAATATGTTGCGGGTTATTGTACTGATGCTTATGCTGGTTCTTGTCGGGGGAGCGCATACGCTGGCTATGCGGTTGTCATGGTTTGGAATCTGGGGAGCTATCGTGGTGATGTCGTTTCTCGTTTTCTTGATGGAATTCGTAATATGTCGTGTTTCTTGGCGGAAGGTGATTTCTAACTATTAATACTTTTTTGTTTTGTAGAACGGTGGCTGGATGCTTTTGTCATGATTAATGTCAATGCCCCGTCTCCCGTGATGTTGCAGGCTGTTCCGAAACTATCCTGTAAAGCGAATATAGTTAGTAGAAGGGCTGTTCCGGCCTCATCGAATCCGAGAACGGAGATCACGATTCCCAGCGAGGCAATCACAGTTCCACCGGGAACTCCCGGAGCCCCGATGGCGAAGATGCCGAGTAGGATGATGAACAGGATCATGACGGTTAATGACGGGAGCGAGCCGTAAAGCATGAGTGATACGGTCATCACGAAGAAGACTTCCGTTAGGATGGAGCCGCATAAATGGATATTCGAGAATAGGGGAACGGCGAAATCAATAACATCGTCTTTTAATACCGGGCTTTTCTTGGCACATTTCAACGCGACAGCCAGCGTGGCGGCCGATGACATCGTGCCAACGGCAGTGAGGTAGGCGGGGCCGTAGTACTTCAATACCTGCCAAGGATTCTTTTTCGAGATGGCCCCGGCAAGGACGTACAGGAAAGAAAGCCACACGAACTGGGAGATGATAACAATAACCATAACCCCAAGGAACACGGGGAGTTGTTTCGTGATGGCACCCTCGTAACTTAACGCGCAGAAATTGGCCGCGATGAAGAAGGGGAGGATGGGTATAAGAATGCGGTTGATGAGTAACAACACCATCTTCTGGAAATTGTCCAGTAGGTTTTCGAACACTTCCGATTTGGTCCACACTGTGGCCAGACCGATCATGATGGCCAGTACGAGGGCGGTCATCACGCTGACAACAGGGGGTATATCAAGGCGGAAGATTAATTCCGGTAATTGTCGTAAGGTTTCTTTCACTGGTTCGATGGAGAGGTGTGGGATCAGGGTGTACCCGGAGACCATGGCAAAGAAGGCTGCACCGATGGAGGAAAGATAAGCGATGATGAGAGCCAGAGACAACATTTTGGAGGCGTTATCTTTCATCTTGGCGATCGAGTAGGAAACAAATCCTAAAATAATAAGTGGAACCATGAAGAAGATCAGTTGCCCGAGGATGTATTTCACGGTAACGACAAAGTTCATAAAGCCCTCGTTAGCGACGAATCCGAGAAGAATCCCGATAATGACGGCGATGATTAATTTGAATATGGTACTGGAAAATAATTTCTTCATGTTTCTTTTTTTCGTTTATATCGTCGTGAAGAGTCGTTTAGTTACAGGAGAGTGTGTCAAAAGTCATTTTTCAAACTCCCTCCTCCCTTCGGGGTATTGAGCTTGCAAGCAGTCTCGAATCGGCTCTCGCTCGACAGACAACGAGTAAACTCGCTGTCTATTCTCGTTTACTCGCCGATTTCCCTCTATAAACAGAAGAAGAGTTGAAATGCTATCTATATTCGGGAAGAGTCACCAGCTCATCCTCTGTTTGTAGAGGAGGTGGCACGAAGTGACGGAGGAGTTTTTTGAGGATAAAATACCTTTTGACACACCCTCAATAGAAACCGTAAAAGTGGTTATTTTTACGGTAATTTGTATACAATCCATACCGATTGAATCTCATACCTTTACATCATAAAATCAGAAGTAATGGATATGAAATTTAAAATTGAAATAGTATGAGTATAAAGACAATTGTAGCAACAGGAATGTTGTTCCTTGCCGGAACAATCGTAAGCGGCCAAACAAGTACAAATCAAGTAAAAGAGAAGAATATGGAAAAGTTAGAATTAGTGAAAGAATGGGATAAAGTATTTCCACAGAGCAACAAGGTTGTTCACGAGAAAGTGACATTCCGTAACCGTTACGGTATCACGCTTGTTGCGGATATGTATATACCGAAAAATGCCGGGGGAAAGTTGGCTGCCATTGCGGTGAGCGGTCCTTTCGGGGCTGTCAAGGAACAATCGTCCGGGCTTTACGCGCAAACGCTGGCGGAACGTGGTTTTCTGACGATCGCTTTCGATCCTTCCTACACGGGTGAAAGCGGAGGTCAGCCCCGGTACGTGGCCTCGCCGGACATTAACACGGAAGATTTCAGTGCTGCTGTTGATTTTCTTTCGACTCGCGATGATGTTGACCCTGAACGTATTGGAATTTTAGGTATTTGCGGGTGGGGTGGTATGGCTCTTAACGCTGCCGCCATGGATACGCGTATTAAAGCTACGGTTACTTCCACGATGTATGACATGAGCCGTGTGAATGCCAACGGGTATTTTGACGCGATGGATGCCGACCAACGGTATGAGCTTCGTCGGCAACTCAATGCCCAGCGTACACTTGATGCCAAGAATGGCACGTATGAACTAGCCGGGGGAGTGGTCGATCCATTACCGGATGATGCCCCGCAATTCGTGAAGGATTATTACGCTTACTACAAAACGCTGCGTGGTTACCACAAACGTTCACTTAATTCCAATAATGGCTGGAATAAGACATCGTCACTTTCATTTATCAATATGCCCTTGTTGGTTTACAGCGATGAAATACGGAATGCCGTGCTTATGATTCATGGTGAAAAGGCTCATTCTCGCTATTTTAGTGAAGATGCATTCAAAAAATTGAAAGGTGATAACAAGGAACTTTTGATTATTCCCGGTGCAAGCCACGTGGATTTGTACGATAATCAGGCAAATGTTATTCCTTTTGACAAGATAGAATCTTTCTTTCGTGAATATTTGAAATAATAAAAATACCCAAGTTCATGTTGATTTTGAATTTGGGTATTTTGTATAATATCATTCCGGATTATAACCCTAGAACTTTAGTTCCTTGTTTGAAGAAAATATCCTTCGGGATGTTAGCTCCTGCGATACGATCCAGGTCTTTCTGTAAAGTCGGGGGAACGATACCCTTTTCTGCCACTAATTTACTAGCTTTCTGGATGTCACCGTCTCCTTCGATCGTGATATACTCTCCGGCAATCACTTCGATGTCTTTTTTCATCTTTTCGAAATCTACGGTGTAGTATCCCGTGGTTTCATCCTTGCTGATAGCTCCGCTTTCCATGAAATGGGCGAACTGCATCATGTTGGCTTTTCCGTGGGCGCTGGCAGCACCGAAACGAACGGAACGGAAGATTCCGGCGATAAAAGTCACGTAATTATCCATAAGGTCTTTGTTTTCCAATACTCCCCATTCTGCAAGTTTGGTCACGCAGAATAACCCAAGGATGTCCGCTTTACCTTCCTCAATAGAGGTGTAATAGTTTTGCAGGGCGGAACGAACGTCTTGTTTGCCATTCAGCGTGTATTTAATTCCCAGCCCGTGAGCGACTTCGTGGAACATCACGTTTTCGAAGAAAGCATCAAAACTAATGTGTTTTTGTTGATCGGGCGTAATTAACAATTTGGAAATCGGCACAACCATTTTCTCGAATTTAGCCTGCATGGAGTTTTTCAATTGCAGTTTACGGCTTCCTTTTGCCGCGTGTACTCTCGGGTCGTTCGGCAGGTTGATAGCGATATTTTTACTTCCGGCATTGCAATCTCCGGCGTAATAAATCACGTCGTAAGCGTTCATGTCCGGGTTAGCATTTGCTTTTTCCTTTTTGTATTTGGCAGGAACCGGTAAATTTTCCTGTAATTTGGGCAAGTATTGAGCGTATTCAGACAAGCGTTTGCTCCACTCTTTGTCTTTCACGAGGATTTGTCCGGAATGAGAAGCTTTATACCCGTAAAGTTGGTCTTCATAAGTTTCGATGGGACCTACTACGAAGTCTAGGGTGTTGTTTTGCATATCCATCCAAGCTAGGTCGCTGGCCAGATAATCGTCGTCCAAAAGGGCTTTTGATCTTAATGTTAAGTAGTTTTTCAATCCCGGGTCTTCGGCTAGTGCGGCAGCTTCTTCCAGTAATTTGGATGCTTTTGCCACTTCTTCCGGGTAAGCTTCGTGGAATGAAAGCACGATAAGCTTTCCGGCTGCATCCCGACGGATAACGCTATACCAGTCCGTTTTGCGAGGATCATCCAGTGCATCGAATTCTTCTTTCGTCATGTCAGCCGGGTAGAAGTTTGCTCCAAGAGGTTTTGCTCCCACGCCGTCGATGAAAGGTTTGTTGTCGTTTAATCTATCCCAAGGACCATAGTTTATGGAAAGATATTTCAGAGCGGCAGAATCCTGAGCGAATTGTGCCATCAATGCACTCTTATCTCCATAAGCGTTTTGCCAGAAGATGTTCTCCATGATATCGGCAACTTCGATAAGTATGGGAATCATTTTCTTCTCGTTTTCGGTCAATTGGTTTAAATCTGTTGTTAACGGGAATTCAGCATACTGATCTGCAAGCGCTTGATAGGGACTTGGCTTCGTTTCTTTCTTGGCCTCTTTACAAGAGAACAAAAAAACACCTAAAGATAGAAGTAGGAATAGTTTTCTCATTTTTATAAAATTTGTGTTTGAGTATTTGAGGGACGAATTTATAAAAAATTCCGTTACCTTTGTGATTAGTAGTCGTGAGCATTAATTTTTAGGAAGTATAAGGTGAACGATTCTGAGAAAAATAGTGCAAAATGTTATTTTTGCATTAAATATGAATTCAATGGCAGATTATCTGGACGGATTCAACAAGAAAAGCACAAAGGCCTGGGAGTATCTTTATCGGGATTATTATACTGCCTTGTGTAGTTACGTGTATAAAATAGTGGGGGATGAATCTGTTTCGCAAGACGTGGTGCAGGATTCGCTGATTGGGATCTGGAAAGCCGATCTTCACTTTTCTCACATGGAGAAGTTAACTTGTTATTTGTACAAAGCGGTGTACACGAATGCTATTCAATATCTTAGGACGGAGCGTCTTCATCACACGTTGTTACAATCTTACGGGGAAGAGGAAGTCGAGATTTCCGACCAGCATTTTGCCCTGACAGTGCAGGAGGAGTTAACTCGTCAACTACGCCTTTGTATTCAGGAATTACCGGAGGAACAGCGTAAGATCATCCATCTTAGTTTGGAGGGACTTTCCGGGAAGGAGATCGCGGATAAACTGGGAATAAGCATACACACGGTAAAAACTCAGAAAAATAGGAGTTTCAAGTATCTGCGTTCAAAATTGGGCGGTTCGTTTTATCTTTTATTTTTATTGGCCGGACAAAATCTTCCTCTTTAGTCGTCTGTGGCTATAATTTCGTCTGTCGGCTTAAAAAAGATAAGAAAAAATCAACTTTCTTGTCATACCAAAACAAATGTCGTTCACTATATAGAGTGAAATTATGATTGAAAGTTGTATGGATAAAAGATTAGAAAGAGCCATTACTCTATTTAAGAAATCTTATGTGGGAGATATATCCGAGGTGGGGCAAAAGGAATTGAATTGTCTTTTGGAGGATAAGACCTTGGAACAAGTTTACCAGAGATGGATGGATCATCGGTTACTTGTGGAAGGTATGGAGGAGGATAAGCGATTCCCTTATGCAGAGGGGTATAAAGAATTCAAGTCTTGTGTTGCTGGTATGCGCCATGTGAAGAGAAAGAGAATGATCTATCGCTTGTCCGCGGTGGCTGCGGTGTTTCTTTTGGTGGTAGCCGTTACGTGGTATTTGCAGGATGGTGGGGCCAATAAGGTGGAAAATAGGATGATTCGGGATGCGACGGAGAAAATCATCATGCCCGGTTCAAAACAAGCGCAATTACGCCTTGCAGACGGCAGGATGGTACAGGTGGATAAACAATCTTTGGTACAACATGAACAGGAGGGCGTACATATCTCCTACGAGGACGGTTCTATCCGGTACTCCTCCGATATTCAGGAATTGATATATAATGAATTATATACCCCGGCAAAGGGGGAGTTTTACGTGGAACTGGATGATAAAACGAAGATCTGGATCAATTCCGGAACGAGTTTGAAGTTTCCGGTAAAGTTTGTGGGCAAAGAGAGAAGGGTGATATTGGCGGGAGAGGCCTTTTTTGATGTTTCATCGGGTAGTAAGCCGTTTATTGTCGAAACCGCTTTGGGTGAAATCCGGGTACACGGGACTTCTTTTGACGTGAAAGCTTACCCGGATGAGGATATGGCAACCACGTTGGTAAGCGGGAAGGTCACTTATTCCGGTTCTCGGCAGGTCGAAATAAAGCCGGGTGAACAGTTGGTTGCCCGTGTCTCCGGAGAATTGGAGAAGAACATCGTGAACACGAAAGAATACACGGGGTGGAAGGATGGCCTTTACGTGTTCAACAGGAAGAGCTTGGAACAAATTGCCAAGGATCTTGAACGTTGGTATGATATTTCTATTGTTTTTGAATCCGATCAATCGAGAGAACTTCTTTTTACGGGGCATCTTAAGCGTTACGACACGATCAACGTGTTCCTGGAATTACTACGGGAAACCGGGGAGGTAAATTACAAGATACAAGGTAACGAGATTACCTTATACTAAATAAAAGAAAGCGGACTGTAATCTTTTGCACCGATGTAGCCCGCCTTCTTTGATGTATTATTAACTAAATACAATTCAAATGTATGAAAAAAAAGCGATTAATTAAAGCCGGCACGTCGGCTTTAGCGTATCAAAAATTGAAAAAAATCATGAAACTCAATGTTTTGTTTCTTTTTGTGTTTTGTTTTAATCTTTCGGCGAGTGTTTTTTCGCAGCACATGAAGGTCTCCTTAAAGTTGGAAAAAGCTAGCATGGAAGAGTTCTTTCAGGTTATTCAGGACAAGACAGGATTATCTTTTCTTTATAATTCCGAGCTTTTCGAGAATGAGGAAAAAATCACACTGGACATCGTGGACAAGCCGTTGAATGAGATCCTGACGGAAGTGTTGGAACCTAAAGGATTTACTTATAAATACCGGGATGAAGTGATCGTGGTAAAAAAGATTTCGATCCACGCTCAACAGGAAAAAGAAAAAAGGAGTATAACGGGAATTGTCAAGGATGACACCGGGGCGCCTTTACCGGGAGCAACCGTTCTCGTTAAAGGGACATTGACGGGCGTTGTCACGGATGTTAATGGAAATTTCAGTTTATCGACGGAGGACGTGCCGAATATCACGATCGTGATTTCTTTCGTGGGTATGAAAACACGGGAGATCGTGGTGGACGGGAATAAGCCGCTTGAGATCGTGTTGTTGCCCAATACGGAGGAACTGGGGCAGGTGGTGATTACCGGTTACTACCAGTTGTCACAGGAACGGAGTGCCGGCTCTTTCTCGGTTGTTAAGGGAGAGGAGCTTAGCCTGAAAAGCGATCCCAGTATCATTGGTCGGTTGAACGGGTTGATTCCCGGTTTCGTGGTGAATCCGTCCGGAACGGATAAATACCTTTTGCGGGGTGCGACATCCATCAATAGTTCCCGGGAGCCTTTGTTTGTCGTGGATGGAATGTCGATGGAGCTAAACACGCTGGAGGCAACGGTGAACCCGGAGGACGTGTTGAATGTCAGTGTGCTGAAAGATGCGACAGCCTCGTCCATTTGGGGGGCAAGAGCAGCCAATGGAGTGATTGTTATAACGACAAAGCGGGGGAGATTGCAAGAGAAAACACGGATCAGCTACACGGGGTCTTTGCAATTACAGGGATTACCGGATTTCGATTATCTCGATTACATGCGGGCTAGGGATTACGTGAACTTTGCCGTGAGCGTGTTTGACCCGGTGAAAACGAATTACGGTACGAACGTGTTGGGCAGGTACGGGATAATTACTCCCGTGGAAAGAATTTTATACAAGGGAGAAACGGGTGAATACTCCGCGACAGAGGTTGAGAGAGAATTGGATAAACTTCGGAATTCCGATAATAGGAAACAGATCGAGGATTATCTTTACCGCTGGAAGACGGTTCACCAGCACAACATCAGTTTATATGGCGGAAGTGATAAAGCGGCTTATTTTCTCTCCGTGAATTACAGGAATACAAAACCCCAGCAAAAAACGGTGAACGAGGATCGCTTGATCATTGATACCAAGAATGATTTCAACTTGACTTCGTGGTTAAAGTTGTCCGTGGGGGCCAATATTTCATATATGAACAAAAAGTACAAGTATCTTCCCGATGCGGTGGGTATGATTCCTTACGAGCGATTGAAAGATGCTGACGGGAATCCGACTTCGCAAATGCATATGTTTTATAGCGATGAGGCCGTTGCGTGGACAGGTCAGGAGTTGGATAAACGGAACATGATGCATTATGACTATGTGTTGTTGAATGAGCTTGATTTTCAGAAAAATAAAGAGAGTGTATTCAATGCCAGAATACAAGGAAAGTTGGATATAAAACTTTACGACGGGTTGACGTTCGAATCTCAGTTTCAATACCAGAACGGGTATGGTAAAGTCGAGAAGTTGGACAAAGCGGAATCGTTTAAAGTGAGAAATCTGATTGCACAACAAACCCCGCTGACTGCCGGATCGGTTTCCCGTGTTCCTGTTGGCGCTATTCAGGATAAAACATGGAGTAACACGATCGAATGGATTGTGCGGAATCAGATTTCGTATGATTTGAGTATCCGGGATGAACACAATATAACGATGCTTGCGGGAACGGAAATCCGTAAAAATATTCATGAAATAGACAATCGTATCGTTTATGGCTATAATGAAAACACCAAGCAGCATATAAGTCTTAACGAACAGCAAATGATTGCCGGGGTGACGGGAGGAACGATTGTTGACCCGAATAGCCAGACGAGTTCACAGCAAAGTTTCACGAACGGTTTTGGGACCGGGTACGTGAAATACGATAAGCGTTTCTTTTCTTTATACGCGAATGCGGCTTATGATTACAAGAGTAAATACGGGCTGAATGCCAGTATTCGTGTTGATCAGGCAAATTTGTTCGGTACGGATATTCGTTACAAACCGATCTGGTCTGTCGGGGTGCTATGGAACTTGCATCATGAAGATTTTTGGAACAGGGACTTGTTCGATCGCTTTACTTTTAGAATCAGCCGGGGAATTGCCGGTAACACGCCGAATTCTGAAGTCGGGGGACCTTACGACATCATTAGTTCTGCGGGATATGGGAACTTCTCGTTCGGGCAGACTCAAAGTTCGATGAATATTATTTCTCCTGCCTTGAAGAATCTGAAATGGGAAAAAACGACGATCACCAATTTGGGAATAGATTTTTCTACCTTGCAAAACAGGTTAAGCGGTTCGGTTGATTTCTACCGGAAGAATACAAATGATCTTATCGGACAACAGACGATAGACCCGACAGGAGGTTTTGCCACGATCTCAACCAATATCGGTAAGATGAGGAACACGGGAATCGAGATCATGTTGAGTTCCATCAATATTGCAAAGAATGATTTTAAATGGAGTTCCAGTTTCAATTTTGCTTATAATAGGAATAAAGTTGTCGATATTTACGTGGAACCGAATATCACGCAGTATATCAGTACCTACCAGCCTGTTTTTATACAGGGATATGAGGCGTACAGTATCTTCTCGTATAAATGGGCGGGACTGAACGAGATCGGGGAACCGACGGTCTATGATGAGAACGGGCAGGCGACTGATAAGGCAATCAGTGATATTAATGCTCTCGTACATTCCGGAACGGCCCAGCCTCCTTTTACCGGAAGTCTTTCCAACACGTTCTCGTATAAAAACTTGACTCTTTCGATACAGATTATTTATAATTTGGGACACAAGATGAGAGATGATGTTCCCGGTACGAATATCAGCGGACGTTTATTGTATAGTCAGGCCTTGAATGGGGATATTTGGAAGAACCCGATTCACAAGGATATGAAGCATGCTTGGAGAAAGGCCGGGGATGATACGAATGTACCCAGATGGTTGCCGGTAGGGGAGTCCAGACACGTTCGTGAGTACTACCCGGCGGCGGATATTAATATTATCAACGCGTCGTACATTTATATCAACGATATCACGTTGAGTTATAATTTGCCAAGTTCGATAGTAAGCCCGTTGAAGTTGAAACAATGTATGTTGAGCGTGCAGGTGTCTAACCCGTATTGCTGGAAAGCGAATAAGGAAGGGGTTGATCCGAGATTTGTGGGTTCGATGATCGGGGGACAGCGGACATTGAAATACGGGCCGGAGTATATGTTGAAATTGAACGTTCATTTTTAATCCAAATGCTATGAGATATAATACAATAATAAATAAATGGAGCATCTTGACGGAACAATGTCATAAAACATTCATTTGTCTGGTGTCCGTGGTGGTGATGTTTTTTTCTGCCGGGTGTGATGACTTTCTGGATGTTGCACCTTCATCAAGCGTGTCGATTCCTACCTTTATTGAGGATTACGAAAATATGCTTTATCCGTTTTATCTGAAATATAATGCGAACCCGATTCTTGCCGTTATGGGGGATGATGTTTACTGGTCTAAGAGTTTCTACAATAGCTGGTCCGGGAATGAACAGTTCCGGAGGGCATATCTATGGAGCGATGAGATATACGACCAGACGATGAGTAACACACATTGGAACCAGCAATATGGGATGATTTACACATTCAATAAAATTGTTGACGAAGTGAGGAATGTGCCAAACGAGGCGATGGGGAATTTATTGGTGATCGAGGCAGAGGCGAGAGCGTACAGGGCTTTGACTTATTTCAATCTTGTCAGTGTTTATGCGAAACCTTATGCTTTGGCTAATGAGAATGATCCCGGAATACCTGTTATTCAGAAGAATGACGTGACGGAAACCAAACGGGAGAGAACGCCTGTTCGGGAAGTGTACAACTTTATCATCAGTGATTTGGATTCTGCTATCAAGTATTTGCCGCCCCACCCGACAAAGGCATCCCGCTATCAGGCTGCGGGGTTGAATGTTATCGGGTTAAAAGCAAAGGTGCTTTATCACATGAATGAGTACGGGCGTGCTTTGACCAAGTTGGAGAATTTCTTTGAACTACTGGCGACGACAACTTCCCGGTTTAATTATAGCTATGCTCTTTTTAATTATGAGAATGCAACACCTTCACCTTACGACCCATCCGGGTTACCCTCGGTTTATAATCCGGTCGCTGACGTGGAAGATGTGATGATCAATGAATATATGTTCGATCCCACGAAAGGTTCTCTTTATCCCGGAGGTATTGCCGTGTTGGCATCGAATCATCTGATGAGTTTGTTTCCCGCTGATGGGGACAGAAGGAAGGAATTGATGCTTAGTAAAATAGGGACGGATGCGGATGAGCCTGATCGGGTGATTAAGGAGGGGCATTATTCGAACACGGGTATTTCGATGCCTGACATCTATTTGATGATAGCCGAGTGTTATGCGCGAAGTAACCGGACGACCGAAGCGTTGAAGTATCTTAATGAATTGAGGGAGAATCGTCTCACTCCTGCAACTTATACAGAATTGTCATCTTCTGATTCACAGGTTATTTTAAGGTGGGTGTTGGAGGAGAGAATAAAGGAGTTTGTTGCAACAGGACATCGTTGGCTTGATATGCGGCGTTTATGGAATGATCCGGTGGGGAGTGCCTTGATCGAGAAAACAAGAACCTTTGATGGGAAAACTTATACCCTTACAGAGAACCGGTTGACCGTGCGTATTCCGGAATATGTGATGGAATTTAATCCGGGGTGGGAGCAAAATCCATGATACGGGTAGTAATTAATTACTAAAATCGTTCAGATGAAAAAAATAGTCATTTTTCTATTTTGGATAGTCGTGGGAATGGTAACGGGTTGTGTCTCGAATGACAAAACGAAAGTGATCATCACGGCAGAGAATTACCCGCTTGATACTGTTCGGATCGTGTGGATGGCAGGCCGGGAGTTCAAGGGGGAAAAAGTACCTTTAAAGAATGGTAAGGGAGAGGTTGAGATTTCTGCGCCGGAATACACGTTAGTGTCTATTATTAATGATGATCCTGCGCAGAGAATTACTTATGGAGATGGAATTATTCCATCTCCTTCTATTAACTTTTTTGCAGAAATGGGGCAAAGGATTCGTGTGCAGTTTGATGGAGAGAGATGGCCTATTGCTCGAATTGACGGGGGAAAAGTGAATGAGGACTATATGCGGCTGTGGGGCAAAAAGGGGCCGTTGGAACGAAAGAAATGGGAACTGATGCGGGTGTTGTATTCTTCGGAAGATGTGGATAAGGAGCCATTAAAACAAGAAATCAGTGCCATTCGGGAAGCGTGTCAACAAATGGAGTACGAATTTATCCCGTTGAATCCGGATAGCTATGTATCACTTCATTTGTTACCCGGTGTCCGTACGTCTCTGCCTTTTGAAAAATATGAACAATTGTTTCTGAATTTAAGTGAAAGGGTGAGAAACACGGAGATGGGGAAGAGTACGTCAGAACAGATTGCCATGACTAAAAAATCATTACCGGGACAGCCTGCTCCGGATTTTTCGAAGGTAGATAAAGAAGGGAATACCATTCGTTTGTCTGATTTGAAGGGGAAATATGTTCTTATCGACTTTTGGGGGACATGGTGTATTCCGTGTCGTCGATCTCATCCGCATCTAGTGGAATTACATGAGAAGTATGCACCCAAGGGGGTGTATTTTATCAATGTGGCGCAGGAGAATGATATGAAATTTCGGGATAATTGGCTAAAAGTAATTGAGGAAGATAAGATGACATGGGCCCAGATATTGAATAATGAAGGGCAGGAAGGGTGTGATGTGGTGAGGTTATTTTCCGTAACTACTTTCCCGACGAAGGTACTCATTGATCAGGAGGGGAGGATTGTGGGGCGCTACTTGGGGGATTCCAGGGAGTTGGATAAGGAACTGGAAATGATTTTCGGGGGTAAGTAAAAAGGGGCAGTTCAAAAAGTCATTTAATTTCAAAAACTCCTCCGTCACTTCGTGCCACCTCCTCTATAAACAGAGGAGGTGCTGGTGACTCTTCCCGAAGACAGGGGGTATTTCAACTCTCCCTCTGTTTATAGAGGGAAACCAGCGAGTAAGCGAGAGCAATGGGGAAACTTGCTTCCGAATTGCCGAGCAAGAGCTGGTTCGAGACCGGTTTCCGGGCTCAATACGGCGAAGCCGGGAGGGAGTTTGAAAAATGACTTTTTCTTATATTAAACTTAGAAATTTACCCCAAACCCGATTGTGTACGGGTGGATTTCGGGGGCTTTGTTCTTTTCCATCATGTTCGTAAGAGTGTAACTTCCCCATAATGCCAGTTTGTAATATCCGACACGAACCACGGCATCTGCTTTTACCGGGTTCATACTATAATTACCGGAATTTTTCATGCGACGGGTATCACCGTTTTCGTTCTTGTAAACGACTTTTGTTTTGGTATGCAATCTTAAACCGCCCATCACTCCGGCCGCCACGTAGGCACGTTGGTATTTCTTGGCCGGGAATTGCCATTCGAAGATAAGGGGTACGGTCAGGTAAAGGTTCTTGAAAGAACTCTTTTTGACGTTTTCAACTTCCATCGGGTAGATTTGTCCGCCGTCACCTCGTTCGATGCTATTTTTGTTAGCAAAGCGGAAACGTTGATACTCTAATCCCAAACCGGTAACTAAACCGATATTGTTTAGCTTGTTGAGGCGCATGCTATACTGGAACATGTTGAATTGCATGACGAGCGAATTTTTACGTTCCAAATCTAAATAATCTCCGGCTCCATCCAATTGTTCATTACTAACAGAGAAATCGGCAAAGCCTAGGTTGAAACCACTCCAGTGTCCCCGGAAACGCGGATTCTGGCTGCGTTGATATACCCTACTATGGAGAGGATCACTTAGCACTTGCGTTTTCCAGACTTCTCCTTTTTCTCGTTTTTCCTGAAGATGTATGTTCTTTATGGTATCGGCTTGATTCGTTTTTTCTGCCTGAGAAAAAAAGGAAAAGCTGCATAATAAGGTCAAGGTGATAATAATACTTTTCATGATATTATATTGTAAGCTGTTTATTTACGCGTGTTTTGATCAAATTTGACAGAGTTGAAAAACTTGTCTCTCTGGCTTTCGAGTTCTTCCAAGTCTTCAGTTTTCCCGCCTATCGTGAGTTGGTACATGCAATTGTCCCGGAAGATAAATCGTTTGAAATACGTCATTTCTTCCCCGTCTTTCATGATGGTGTAAGATATTTCCCGGATGTCCATGTCCACGTCGGGAATCCTTTTCTCCCCGGTGAGTTTTGCCGTGGGCATGGAGACAGATTCTTTTTTCATGGAGATGTATAGCTGGTTGATCGTGTACTCGTCCAGCACGCCTTTTTCTTTGGTGAGCTGGGTACAAACGGCTCCGAACACACAGGTAATATTTTTGGTCTGGAATATCCATGACCGCATATTGTTTACCTCTTTCTTAAAGCGTTCTCCGCGACTGGGGAACGAGAACGAGATATAGTTATCCCCGTTTATTCTCACCCAACCGTCTTTTTCCGGAGCCAGACAGAGGATTCCGATAAGTATAATTTTAAGTATCGACATATCCATTCTCTTTATTTCGTGAGTTAAAGATAGAAATTATTATTTTTGTGGCAAAACTTATTTAATTGAAGATGATTGTCGGAGGAAAAGATGTAGGAGATCGGCCGTTGATTCTGGCCCCGATGGAAGAGGTTACCAATCCCCCTTTCCGGAAATTCTGTAAACGCTATGGGGCCGACTGGCTCTATTCGGAATTCGTGTCGGCGGATGCATTGGTGCGTTCTATTAACAAGACGGTTAAGAAGTTGACGATAGAAGAGAATGAACGTCCGGTGACGATACAGATTTATGGACGGTTTATTGATTCCATGGTTGAGGCGGCAAAAATAGTTGAAGAGGTTCAGCCCGATTTTATAGATATAAATTTCGGTTGTCCGGTGAAACGGGTGGCCGCCAAAGGGGCGGGGGCAGGAATGCTCCGGGATGTTCCTTTGATGGTGGAGATGGCCAAACAGATCGTGCAGGCGGTGAAAATTCCGGTGACGGCAAAGACCCGTTTGGGATGGGATTGCGAGAATATTATCATTGATGACGTGGCGGAGCGCTTGCAGGATGTCGGGATCAGTGCGTTGGCCATTCACGGGCGGACCCGCTCGCAGATGTATAAAGGAGAGGCGGACTGGGAACCGATTGCCCGGGTAAAACAAAATCCTCGTATTAAGATCCCGATTATCGGGAACGGGGATATAGATTCACCACAGAAGGTGAAAGAAGCTTTTGAACGTTATGGCGTTGACGGGGTGATGATCGGGCGTGCCACGATCGGGAAGCCTTGGATTTTCGAGCAAATCAAGCATTATTTGGCCACGGGAGAGATATTACCGGAATTGTCGGTTCCGGCCCAGATAGAGATCATCAAGAAACAGATTCTGTTATCCATGGAATGGTTGGATGAGGTGAGAGGTTTGTTCCACATGCGGCGACACATGGCCTGTATGTTTAAAGGCTTGCCTCATTTCCGGGACTTGCGGATTCAAATGTTACAAGCTCCTACTATTGAAGAGTTGTGGGATGTGTTTGACCAAATTGCAGAACGCTACGGTTCGATGGATCCCGAAGATCTGGTGGAGGAATAAGGTTCATAAAGTTTTAGTATGTTGTACGTTATAAACTTTATGAACCTTGTGACTTTATAAACTGATATACAGAAGTGCAGCAACAAGCGATCCCGCTAATGGCCCCGCAACGGGAATCCACGCGTAATCCCAGCCGCTACCGCCTTTACCCGGAATGGGCAGGATGGCGTGCATGATTCTCGGTCCAAGATCCCGGGCAGGATTGATGGCATAGCCGGTGACTCCACCTAGGGAAAGACCGATGACCCAAACAATGAATGATACGGGAATGGCTCCGATGGAACCGAGTCCGATCGGGATGGTTGAGTCCACGTCTGACATGAGTTCTGCCCCGGTAATATAAAAGACGGAGAACATAAGCACGAACGTGGCAATCAGCTCGCATCCGAAGTTCACGATGTCATGGCGAATTTCAGGAGCCGTACAGAACACGCCCAACTTCGCTCCGGCATCTTCCGTGGCTTTAAAATGATCGTAATAGATAATCCATACCAAAAAAGCTCCCAGTGCAGCACCTAGCATTTGGGCGATGATGTAAGGCCCCACGCTGGCCCACGGGAATTTCTCGGCGATGGCAAAACCTATCGTGATGGCAGGATTTAGATGAGCGCCACTATAAGGGCCGGCGATCACAACTCCTGTAAATACGGCGAGCGCCCAAGCCGTGGTGATGGTGATCCATCCGGCTTGGAATCCTTTGGTTTTTTTTAGCACGACGTTGGCTACTACGCCGTCCCCCAAAAGGATCATGACCATTGTTCCAAGTAGCTCTGCGATAAAAGGTGACATAATGAGCTAAAGGTTTAAAGTTAAAAACTAAAAGTATTATTCTTCACCCAGTTCTTCCCAGGCTCTTGCGCGCTCAACAGCTCTATGCCATTTATGGAGCATAGCGTTCACGTGTTCCTCTGTGTCAATAGGGGTAAATTCCCGATCGATACTCCATTGTTGGCGTAATTCTTCCGTGTCCCGCCAGTATCCGGTAGCTAGTCCGGCCAGATATGCGGCTCCCAGGGCTGTTGTTTCAAGAATCTTCGGACGGATCACGGTTTCCCGGCAAATGTCACTTTGGAATTGCATCAGGAAGTTATTGGCCACGGCTCCACCATCTACCCGCATCTCCGGAGAGGTACGTTTCGTGTCATGTTCCATAGCTTTCAGAATGTCGTAGACTTGGAAAGCTATGCCTTCAAGTGTGGCCCGGGTAATGTGTGCGGGGGTTGTCCCTCTCGTAAGACCCAGCATGGCACCTCGGGCATATTGATCCCAGTATGGGGCTCCCATACCCGTGAGGGCAGGGACGAAGTAGACTCCGCCGTTATCCGGTACAGAAGTCGCCAGCGTTTCACTTTGGCTTGCACTTTGGATCAAATTGATACCATCACGTAGCCATTGTATGGCGGCACCTCCCACGAAAACACTTCCTTCTAGGGCATAAGTTACAGAATCTCCAATCTTCCATGCAATCGTACTCAGCAAGTTATTTTCGGAAGTAATCACTTCGTTTCCGGTGTTCATCACCATGAAACATCCTGTCCCGTAGGTGGTTTTCGTCATACCCGGTTCGATACAGAGTTGGCCGAATAGGGCGGCTTGTTGGTCTCCCGCGATTCCCGCTATTGGAATTTTAGTTGAAAATAAGGTCGTCGCCGTTTCTGAATAAATTTCGCTACTACTTTTTACTTCCGGTAACATGGATTCAGGGATGTTGAACAGATCAAGAAGTTCTTTATCCCATTTCTGGGTATGTATGTTGAAAAGCATGGTACGCGATGCGTTGCTGACATCGGTAACGTGTACTCGTCCGTGAGTGAATTTCCAAACTAGCCAGCTATCAACGGTTCCAAAACATAGTTTTCCTTTTTCGGCTCTTTCCCGTACTCCTTCGATGTTGTCAAGAATCCATTTGATTTTGGTGGCGGAAAAATAGGCGTCAATGATCAAACCCGTTTTCTCCCGGATCATATCGGTATATCCGTTTTCTTGTAATTCCCGGCAAATATCGGCTGTACGTCGGTCTTGCCACACGATTGCACGGTAAACGGGAAGGGACGTCTCCCGATCCCATACGATGGTGGTTTCACGTTGATTCGTGATCCCGATACAAGCAATGTCAAGTCCTGTAAGGTTTGCTTTGGCAACAGCCTCAGCCGCAACGGATGATTGCGAGTACCAGATCTCATTCGGATCATGTTCCACCCAAGCCGGATGAGGATAATGTTGTTCGATCGGTTTTTGAGCCATGGCAACGATATTGCCATCATGATTGAATAGCACGGCCCGGGAAGAGGTTGTTCCTTGGTCTAGTGCGAGTACATATTTTTCTGCTTTCATTTGATAGTTATTATAGTGTATAACTTGTGTTCGTTTATATTGTCACGCGTCAAATGGTTTGTTTCTAGCCCTCTCTTCACTCTTTTTGTCAACAAAAAGTTAGCCAAAAATAATTAATTCAAACCTTAATCCGGTATACGGTTTACAAATAAAAATGTTTTTTATATAAATTCAAAAATAAGGGGGAGAGCATTTTTTCGTATCTTCGGGGGAATGAATTTTATATTAATATTGAAAGAAAATGAAGAAATGGAATACCTTTTACCTGTTGCTTGTCGTAGTATTAGCAATTGTAATTTTAAAAACATCGTGTATGGGAGATCAGAAACAAGATGAAACAACTTTGAAGTCAAAGGCTGTTTTGGAAAATATAGCTGAACGGAAAAGTGTTCGGAAGTATTTGAATAAGAGTGTGGAGGAAGATAAGATCGATGCCATGGTGAAAGCCGGTATGGCGGCTCCTTCCGGTATGGACAGACGTCCGTGGGAGTTTGTGGTCGTGACGGATCGGGAGGCTCTTGATTCTATGGCTGCGAAATTACCTTATGCTAAAATGTTGACAAATGCCCCGTTGGCTATTGTTGTGTGTGGAGATACGACACGTTCTTCTTATTGGTATCTGGATTGCTCTGCGGCAACACAGAATGTATTGTTGGCAGCGGAGGCTTTAGGACTTGGTGCCGTGTGGACGGCAGCTTATCCTTACGAGGATCGGATTGATGTTGTACGCCAGAATACGGGATTACCGGAAAATATCGTGCCTCTTTGCGTGATTCCGATTGGTTACCCGGATGGCCCACAGAAAGCGAAAGATAAGTTTGACCCGCAACGGGTGCATCGGAATAAATACTAATTGGGAGAGGTTATATCCACACGCTTGTCCATGTTTGCTCCGGGGGTAAGCTAGGGATGGACTAAGACAAGTACCAAGCATCTACATGGCATGAACATAGCAAGTACAATCTCCAGTGTACTTGCTATGTAAATGCTATGAAGTTGTTGTCTTTGTGTCCCGGTCTATCGGTAGACAAGGGCTAGCTAATATTTTAGAAAAGTAACAAGCTGAAAGCCATCAGCGCCATGCCTGCGACCAGTCCGTAAATGGATAGATGATGCGCCCCGTATTCTTTGGCGGTGGGCAAAAGTTCATCCAGTGAGATAAAAACCATGATACCAGCCACGAGTGCGAATAGGACGCCTAGGATAACAGAATTGATTCCGATAAAAGTGTAGATGAGGAAGAACCCGATAATTGCTCCTAAGGGTTCCGATAAGCCGGAGAGGAAGGATAGCTTGAATGCTTTCTTACGACTTCCGGTAGCAAAGAAAATAGGAACAGATACGGCAATTCCTTCCGGGATATTGTGTATGGCGATGGCAAAGGCAATCGGGTAGGCAATTTCAGGATTTGATAGTCCAGCAATGAATGTCGCTAATCCTTCCGGGAAATTGTGAATCCCGATAGCGAGAGCCGAGAATATTCCCATGCGCATCAACTTCTTGTCATGCGGTTGATTGGCATCCATGCTTTCCACGGATTTCACCTCGTGCGGATTCTCATACGAGGGAATGAGTTTATCAATGATAGCAATCAGACCCATCCCTGCAAAGAATGAAATGGCCACGATAACATCGGCTATTTTCTCGGAGTAGCTTTCTCGCAAAGCCTCTTGGGCTGTCGGGAATATTTCCACGAATGAGACATAAATCATCACTCCTGCACTGAATCCGAGGGAGAGGGACAGGAATTTCTTGTTGGTTTTCTTGGTGAGGAAGGCAATGGCACTCCCGATACCGGTTGATAATCCGGCGAATAAGGTGAGGGCAAAGGCAAGTAATACGTTATCCCAAGATAGTTCCATCGTTTATTTTGTGTAGACAAAAAAGCCAGAAAGGGTCTGTGGATCTTTTCTGACTTTTTGTGTTATTGTCTTCAGAGTTATTTCAGTGTTGATATAATACGGTGAAGACGTGTTAAAGTTTCTTCTTTTCCTAAGATTTCGATAATATCAAACATATGCGGGCCGTCGGCAGAACCAATAATAGCCAACCGGAAAGGATTCATGATTTTTCCGAATCCGATTTCTTTTCCGGAAACCCACTCTTTCACGGCCTCTTCCGTATTTGGAGAGGTGAAATCGGCCACTTTTTCCAGTACCTCAATCAACTCCTGCATAAGTACCGGAGTTTCTTCTTTCCAACTTTTCTTCACGCCTTTCTCATCGTAAGCCTGAGGGGCATGGTAGAAGTACTGGGATGAGTTGTAGATGTCCGCAACAAAATTGGCTCTTTCTTTCAGAAGGCGACAAATCTTTTCCAGTTTTGCCATGTCATAAGAAATCCCGTCTTTTACAAGGAATTCGTTTAACTGAACGGCTAGTTCCGCGTCACTTTTTTGTACCAGGTATTTGTGATTAAACCATTTGGCCTTGTCCGGATTAAAGCGAGCCCCGGATTTATTCACGCGTTCCAGCGAGAATTGGTCGCACAATTCCTGTAACGTGAAGATTTCTTGCTCTGTTCCGGGATTCCATCCCAGTAGAGCCAGCATGTTGATAAAGGCTTCCGGCAAATAACCGTCTTCTTTATACCCGTGCCATTTTTCTCCGGTTTCGGGATCGGTGAATTCCATCGGGAATACCGGGAATCCCATTTTATTTCCGTCACGTTTGCTTAACTTTCCGTTACCCACGGGTTTCAGAATTAGCGGCAAGTGAGCGAACTCCGGCATGGTGTCTTCCCAACCGAAAGCACGATATAGTAACACGTGTAGCGGGAGAGAGGGTAACCATTCTTCTCCGCGGATCACGTGGGATATTTTCATCAAGTGGTCATCAACGATGTTTGCCAGATGATAGGTAGGCATCCCGTCAGCCTTGAATAAAACTTTATCATCAAGTAACGAGGTGTTGAAATGTACTTCACCCCGAATAATATCTTGTAAATAGAGATCCTCGTTTTCAGGCATTTTGAAACGGATCACGTAGTTTGCCCCGCTATCCAACAATGTCTTCACTTCTTCGGCACTCATGGTTAGCGAGTTTTTCATGTTCTTCCGGCTGATGGCGTTGTACATGAATGTTTCGCCTTTTGACTCGCAGGCTGCCCGTTGTGCGTTAAGTTCTTCCGCGGTGTCAAAAGAATAGTAAGCATTCCCTGATTCCACGAGTTGTAGGGCGTATTGTTTGTAAAGCGGTTTCCGCTCGCTTTGACGATAGGGGCCGTATTCACCTCCCACGCCGACACCTTCATCGACGGTGAGGCCGCACCATTTTAATGATTCGATAATATATTCTTCGGCACCCGGAACGTAGCGGGTTTGATCCGTGTCTTCAATTCGTAATAAAAAATCACCCCCGTGATGACGGGCAAATAAATAATTGAAAAGAGCTGTTCTCACACCTCCTAGATGGAGGGCTCCGGTAGGACTGGGAGCAAATCTTACTCGTACTTTTCTATCCATTGTTTATTGATTTTGAATATTATGCCTGTTCGTTTGTTTCCTGGCTTTCGTCGAAATTGGAATCGTCGTCTGAAGAAGGTGCCGTGTCTTTCGGTGCTTTTTCCTGTTCCAGTAATTGATGCAACAGGTCTTTGGCATATTTAATGGCATAACGTTCCGCCTCACTTTTGGAGTTTATGCCACTCTTGATTTGTTCCGCGTAACTGAACGGGCTGTCCGGCCCTTCGGTAAGAAGGTACAGGGTAAAATTACTATGCCGATCCCGACTTTTACTAGTTAGTCCAAACCACATTTCAATCGTGCGATCTTCCAAGTATATGTTGCGCTTGAACTTATACATTACCTTCTGTTTTTAGGCGGGTTTTTGAAATTCAGAATACCAACGGCTACGGCTAGGGAAGCCATGGCTCCCACGTTTACATATACCGCCGTGCGGTCTCCACCATGATACATGCTGAGTACGCTGGAAATCATGATCAGGAACGCGGCTAAAATTAATAAGTATCTGGCTATTCGCATACTGGTGATGAATAATTGTGTTCAATTGAGTTTTTAACCGGGTTGGCATAAATTTCAAGGAAGATATTATTCAAGATAGAACGATTACCTTCTAATTTTTCCAACTTTTCAGCCATGACACGGATAAAGTTTTCTTTTTCCTCGTCATTGTATTTAGACGCGAATTTATTCGTGCTATGAAGTAAATCGTAGGCGATATAATTATTCGGCCACAATTTGAAGTTTCCTTGAATACGGGCATCCATGAATGCGGCTAGTTCCGCAATCCGGTCTCCATTGTTGGCTTGCTCGTCGATCTCAATTAGTTCATGATCGATGGGAGGGGTGATGGCAAAATGTACCCGTCCTTTGAATCCGGATAAGCCTTGTTGCATGCTTCGCATATCGGCTGCCGGGGTTTTCACGTATTCGCCCACGGTCTTTTGATACAATTCGTCTGTTTTCAGATCGTCACAAGGTTCCCATTCGTAGGAAATTGAAACCGGAACAACCCGGAGTTCTTTAAAGTTTTCCACGAAGTCTTTGGGACCGCTCATACGGAACATTTTCAACAGACTATGTTGTGTCCGGTCGTCCCCATTTTTGGTTCGTCCTTCTTTTTGTGCGATCCAGACAGAATCTTTATTTTCATAAATGACATCCCGTAAATAATGAGAACGTAGGTTGGCACTGGTAATCATGTCTCTTACCGGTAATCCGCGTTCAATGATGAAACAAGCATCCAATTTAACCAGGTCGGTAACCCATTTATTGATTAATAAATTACTCCCGATAGCTGCCTCGCAGTAGTGGCATCCTCGTTCACACAGTAGCACGTTAAGTATAGCCGAGTCCAAAATGATGTCCCGGTGGTTGGATACGAAAAGGTAACTCTTGTCTTTCTCGATGTATTCCAATCCGGTGGCAGTAACTCCTTTGGTCGTTCCGGCGATCAACCGTTGAATCGTCGGGCCAAAGAATTGAGCTTGAAATTGCTCTCTGCTCGTGATGCCTTGTAATTGTTCTTGTATTTTGCTTTTATCAACCCTTGTCATTTGGGAGAAAAGTGTCAGAAATTCTTCTGCTTGGCTCAGGCGCTCTACGGCGGCCGGAATTTCTTCTCCGATATAGGGTCTGATTGCGTTAAATTGGGAATCCGAAGTCATGTCGTAATTTTAGTTATTAGAAATCACGAAGCAAAGATAGATAAGAAATTTGACAATTGAAAATTGACAATTGAAAATGAGGGGAGAAAGCCCTAGTTTATATGGATTATCCATTGGGATATGGATAAAAAAACTGTGATTTAGCCATTCTTGATATTAAGGTCAATGGCTAAATCACAGGATTTTTTAGCTTGCAGCTGTATTATACTCTTCCGGGATATACTTCGAGTGCTTTGGCTAATGTTTCCATGGCACCTTTCAATTCCTCGATTTTGAGTACGTAAGCGATACGAACTTCATCTTTCCCAAGTCCCGGGGTTGAATAGAATCCGCTGGCCGGAGCGACCATCACGGTTTGTTTGTTGTATTCAAACTCTTCCAGTAACCATTTTGCGAAAGTATCGGCATCATCCACGGGAAGTTTTACCACGGCGTAGAAAGCTCCTCTGGGTTTCGGGCAAACAACTCCCGGCATTTTGTTCAGGGCCTCTACCATGAAATCACGTCTTTCGATATACTCGTTGTACACGCTTTCGAAATATTCGGCCGGGGTGTCCAGTGATGCTTCGGCAACAATCTGTCCGATTGCCGGGGCGCACAGACGGGCCATTCCGAATTTCAAGGCAGCCGCCATAACCTCTTTGTTGCGGGTAACCAAAGCACCGACGCGCAATCCACATTCGCTATATCTCTTTGATACGGAATCCAACAAAATCACGTTTTGCTCGATACCTGCCAATTGCATGGTAGAGAAATGTTTGTAACCGTCATAACAGAATTCACGGTATACCTCGTCTGCATACAGGTACAAATCATGTTTCTTCACGATTACAGCTAGTTGCTCCAGTTCTTCCTTGGAATACAAATAGCCTGTCGGGTTATTCGGGTTCACGATCACAATTCCTTTTGTGCGGGGAGTGATCACTTTCTCGATTTCGCTGATCGGGGGCAGGGCAAAGTTATTCTCGATAGAAGAAGTAACGGTTTTTACCTTTACACCGCACATCAGAGCGAAAGCCGTGTAGTTTGCGTAGAATGGTTCGGGGATAATAATTTCGTCACCCGGGTTTAATGTAGACATGAAAGCGATCGTGATGGCCTCAGAGCCTCCGGTCGTGATCATGATGTTATTTTCATCGATATTGATACCGATGTTCTGGTAATATTTGGCTAGTTTTTTTCTGTAAGAGATATTTCCTGCAGAGTGAGTGTATTCGATCACTTTTTCGTTACAGGTTTTTAATGCCTGCAATGCAACATCGGGAGTCTGAATGTCCGGTTGTCCGATGTTCAAGTGGTATACTTTGATACCTCTTTCTTTAGCTTTGTCCGCGAACGGAACGAGTTTACGGATGGGCGAAGAAGGCATCGCCATTCCTTTTTCTGAGATTTGTGGCATAAGTTATTTGAGTTTAAATTTATCCTGTACAAATATAGACATATTGAGTGATTTTAATTCAATCTGCCATTTTTTTTAATTTGTCTCGATTTAATAATTTAATTTTCCTCCCCTTCACTTCAACCAGTCCTTCGTTCTTTAAATCAGAAAGTAGGCGAATTAGCGTTTCTGTTGCGGTTCCTACGAAGTTACTTAAATCTTCCCGGGTAACGTTAAGTTTTAAAGTCCCGTCTTCTTCTACCCCGAAATCGGATGCGATCAATAACAGGATTTCTGCCAACCGGGCTTTCACCGATTTTTGTGCGATTTCCCGGATATATCGATTCGCATCACCCAGTTCTTTACAGGCTATCTGCATCATCTCGTAGGCAAAGCTGGGACTGTGGGTGATCATGTGCATCAAAGATGCATTGGGAATGTAACACAAGATGCAATCGGACATCGTTTCCACGGAAGTGCAGGCGGCCTCGTTGCGAATGACCGAGCGGAATCCGAAAATGTCGCCTTCTTTTCCGAAACGAATGATCTGATCTTTTCCGGCTACCCCGGTCTGGAAGATTTTCACGATACCCGAGAAAAGGAAATAGCATCCTTTAATACGGGCTCCTTCGTTGTAAATATATTCTCCTTTTTTATAGAATTTGATGGCATTATCCACGAACAGGGCCTCGATTTCCGAGTCCGTCACGTTTTTAAATGTCAGCTTGAATTTACTGATGCATTCGCTTACGTCTGGTAATAAAGCCTCTTCTTTCATAGTCAAGTCTGCTGTTGTTTATATGGAACAGATTGTTTGATAAATGGATTCACAATCATATCCACATTCATGGTAAAGTTGTTGTTGTGTTCCGTGTTCCACGAAATGATCGGGAATACCCAGCCGCACGATTTTTGCTGAATAGCCGTGGTCTGCCATAAATTCAAGTACCGCACTTCCTAACCCACCAACAATTGTTCCGTCTTCCAAGGTAATGATTTTTTTGAATTTATGGAATACCTCGTGAAGTAATTCTTCATCCAGTGGTTTGAGGAATCTCATATCGTAGAAGGCTACGGAACGATCTGTCGTTTTTTGTATGGCTTTCAACGCCTCATTCCCGATGGCCCCGATGGAAAGAATGGCAATATCGTTTCCCTCAATCAGGCAACGGCCTTTACCGATGGTTAATTCTTTGAACGGGGTGCGCCAGTCAACCATGGTTCCGTTACCCCGCGGGTAGCGAATGGAGAATGGTCCTTGATCCGGTAATTGAGCCGTGTACATCATATCACGTAATTCCTCCTCGTTTAAAGGAGAGGCGATTGTCATGTTCGGAATGCAACGGAAACTTGCTAGGTCGAAAGCCCCGTGATGCGTTGCCCCATCGGCTCCTACCAGTCCGCCCCGGTCAAGGCAGAAAACCACGTTCAGTTTCTGAAGGGCCACATCATGAATCACTTGATCATAGGCGCGCTGCATGAATGAAGAGTAGATGTTACAGAACGGGACGTACCCTTGTGCCGCAAGTCCGGCGGAGAAAGTCACGGCGTGTTGTTCTGCGATTCCCACGTCAAAACAACGGTCAGGCATCTCTTTCATCATGATATTCAAGGAGCATCCACTGGGCATGGCAGGGGTGATTCCCACGATCTTGGAATTGGTGTGTGCCAGTTCCAAAATGGTATTTCCGAACACGTCCTGAAACTTAGGAGGTGTGTTAGGTTTATTTTCCTTGATCAGCTCTCCGGTTTCCTTGTTGAACTTTCCGGGGGCGTGCCAGGTTGTCTGGTCTATTTCCGCTTGTTTGAATCCTTTTCCTTTGACCGTGATACAATGCAAAAGTTTAGGACCTTTTATATCTTTCAAATCTCTCAGCACCTTGATGAGGTGGTTCACGTCATGGCCGTCCACGGGACCGAAGTACCGGAAACCAAGAGCCTCGAACAAGTTACTTTGGCGTAACATGAGCGATTTGATGCTGTTATCTATTTTCTGGATAAAGTTCCGGGCGCCCGGACTGATTTTGTTGATCCGACCGAGAATATGCCAGATGTCCTCCTTGAGCTTGTTGTAGGTCTTTGAGGTCGTGATGTCCAGCAAATACTCGTTCATCCCGCCTACATTCGGGTCGATGGCCATGTTGTTGTCATTTAGAATGACTAGCAAGTTGGAGTTGTTTATACCGGCATTATTCAAGCCTTCAAAAGCCAATCCCCCGGTCATGGCTCCGTCTCCGATGATGGCAACCGATTGGCGGTCTTCCTCCCCGTTCATTTTTGCTGCAACAGCCATACCTAAGGCGGCAGAAATAGAGGTCGAGGAATGTCCCGTTCCGAAAGCGTCGTATTTACTTTCACTTCTTTTCGGGAAACCACTGAGACCTTTATATTGTCGGTTGGTAGAGAAATTATCCCGTCTCCCGGTCAGAATTTTATGAGGGTAGGCTTGATGTCCGACGTCCCATACAATATTATCGTAAGGAGCATCAAACACGTAGTGTAATGCGACGGTCAGTTCGACAACTCCCAGCCCGGCGCCAAAATGCCCCGGGTGTTCCGAACACTCGTCAATGATTTTCTCGCGCAGTTCCTTGCATAATTGAATCAGGTCGTCTTCCGGGACCTTTTTCAAATCATCGGGAGAATTTATAGTGTTTAGTATATTTCTTTTTTCCTCACTCATGATTAGTTATTGAAAACAATTGGGGAATTTGTCTTCTTAATTCTCCATTTTCAATTAGTACACG
The DNA here is from genome assembly GCF_040920905.1 of Butyricimonas sp. RTP31003st1_G1_RTP31003_210430. Classification (NCBI taxonomy): domain Bacteria; kingdom Pseudomonadati; phylum Bacteroidota; class Bacteroidia; order Bacteroidales; family Odoribacteraceae; genus Butyricimonas; species Butyricimonas sp. RTP31003st1_G1_RTP31003_210430. The sequence continues at coordinate 117,389 of NZ_JBCOSQ010000001.1, forward strand.
ATTGTTCCGATATTTTCTCCCTGAATGACCTTTTTAAGGTTGCCCGGCTGATCCATGTTGAACACGATAATCGGTAAATGATTTTCTTTACACATGGTTGTTGCCGTCAAATCCATGACTTTAAGTCCCCGGTTGTATATTTCATCATACGTGATTTTGTCAAATTTCGTTGCCGTAGGGTCCTTTTCCGGGTCTGCCGTGTAGATCCCGTCTACGCGGGTGCCTTTAAACATGGCGTCTGCCTCGATTTCGATTGCCCGTAAGCTACTAGCCGTGTCTGTCGTGAAGTAAGGATTTCCCGTACCCCCGCTGATAATCGTCACGTGTCCGGATTTCAAATATTCCATGGCTTTGGCTTTCGAGTAAAATTCCCCGATGGGTTCCATGCGAATGGCAGTTAGTACCTTGTTTTTACAGCCTTCGTTGTCCAAGGCGGAGCTTAATGCCAAACTATTGATAACGGTTGCCAACATGCCCATGCTGTCCCCTTTTACCCGGTCAAAACCTTTATTTGTGCCACTCAGTCCTCTAAAAATATTTCCACCTCCGATGACAATTCCGATCTGGATTCCCATCTCTGCGATTTCATGAATTTGGCGAGCATAGCTTTCCAGACACCGGGTGTCAATACCATATTTTTGCTCGCCCATTAAAGATTCTCCACTGAGTTTTAACAAAATTCGGTTATATTGCATATCTTTGTTCGTTTAAATTTTATAACAAAAACCAGAAAAAAAACGTTGTTCCTGCACGTAAAAACGTAACAACAAAGCTAGTGATTTTTGTTATAACTATAATTTAAATTCATAATATAAATTTTTCGGCAGATGAATAAGACCGCGAACTATCAATTAACTATCATTGTTCCAGTGTATAACGAAGAAGGGAATATCTTAAGGTTAGAGAAAGAATTGGGAGAGTTTTTAAAGGATGCGAAGGTGTCTTCTTGCGTGTTATTCGTGAATGACGGTTCGAAAGATGATAGCGAACGTTTGATTCGGGAAGTTTGTGGGCGTAACGAGGCATTTTTCTTTTTGAATTTGGCTCGAAACGGAGGACTGAGTGCTGCCATGAAAGCCGGAATCGATAATAGCTTTTCAAAATGGGTCGGCTACATTGATGCAGACCTCCAGACTACTCCACAGGATTTTAATAAATTGTTGGAATTTGTGGATCAATACGAGATGGTCATGGGCATCCGTACCGGACGGAAAGATAGTTTTGTCAAGAATATGTCTTCTCGTATCGCGAATGGATTCCGCCGGATGATGACGCATGACGGGGTTGAAGATACAGGTTGTCCTCTGAAGGTTTTAAGGACGGATTACGCCAAAAGAATTCCTTTCTTCACGGGGATGCACCGTTTTCTACCGGCTTTGATTCAATTGCAGGAAGGACAAGTGAAACAGGTTCCGGTTCGTCATTTTCCCCGTATTGCCGGGAAGTCTAAGTATAATCTGGCCAATCGCTTGGTCGGCCCTTTTAAAGATTGTTTTGCTTACCGCTGGATGAGAAAAAGGTATATCAACTATCAAGTCGCCGAGAATAATTTGAATTCTTGAGATGTAGTTTCTAGCTTTTAGTTTTTATCTTTAAACTTTTAGTTTACAAAATGATTTATGTTATAGGATTTCTTGCTCAGGTGTTTTTTTCTGCCCGGATTCTTTTACAATGGATCTTATCGGAGCGGGCCAAAAAAGTGATCTCTCCGGCTATTTTCTGGCAGCTGAGTATCGTGGGTTCCTACCTGTTATTTGTATATGGATGGTTGAGGGATGACTTCGCGATTATTCTGGGACAAATCATATCTTACTATATCTATATCTGGAATCTGGACAAAAAACATCAATGGAAGAAATTACCGTTTGTTATCCGGACACTATTACTTTTGACCCCGGTGGCGGCAATTTTATACATGCTTAAAGACGCAAGCGCTTTTGTCGATCAGTTCTTCCGGAACGAAAAGATACCTTTGTGGCTCTTGATCTACGGGTCTATGGGACAGATTATTTTCACCCTGCGTTTTGTTTACCAGTGGATCTACTCCAAGCGAAAAGATGAATCACTTTTGCCAATAGGCTTTTGGGTGATCAGCCTCTTTGGTTCCCTGATCATCGTTTCCTATGCTATCTATCGGCGTGATCCCGTGTTAATTTTAGGGCAGTCAACCGGGTTAATCGCTTATAGTCGGAATATTTATTTGTCCAGAAGAGCCGGAAACTAAAACAGGTTGTAAATACCTACCTATTTTCAAGAACTAATAATTTACAACCTGTTAGAAAAGATTCGATATGAATTTTATGGTTTTAATTCATTCATTTTTTCGATGATTTGTTCCCGTTCATCTTGTAGTTTTTGTTTTTGAGAATCGTCACTTGATTTTATCGCCTGATCAATCCACTTCAGTGCATAGGTTC
>NZ_JBCOSQ010000001.1:119958-136644 GCF_040920905.1 Butyricimonas sp. RTP31003st1_G1_RTP31003_210430
AATTTATACTGGGCGGGCATCAAGTAAATAAGCCATTCGGTAGATTTCGGGTAGTCGGTATTTTGAAGGCATTCCAAAATATCTCTGTATTCTTTTGATTCAATGGGAGGTGTTTGTCCGTACGTGTACGTGCGGAGTTTTCCGTTAAACATACGATCAATTTTTCCATTGACGATTTGTTCTCCAAACAATTTATAGAATTCTTCCCGATGTTTGAATACATAACTTCCTTCTCGACTAACAGGTGACTCGTTGTAGCGCAAGAACACGTTCCAGTATTTGGGTGTTTTTAAAGAATCTACATGAAACGAGGGTGAGAAAATATTTTGTAATACGGAGTCTCTCTGGGTTCTTAAACCGGCAATATGAAGAGTTTCCAGATAGTTGATCAGGAATTCTGAAGATCGGTTCCCGTTGTCATACATTAATTTTTGTGCAGTCAGATTATTTTTCACGTCTAGACCTTGGCGTAGGCGGGCCATCATTTCGCCTGCGGTACATTTTCCTTCCATCCGGTGCATGACCCTACCATTCGCATCGCAGATTAGAAGTACGGGTTCCGTGTAAACCTCGTAAATCTTACTTAATCGTTTCTTTTCGGGGCCTTCGGTATAATCAACACTCACGAAACGTTCATTGATAAAATCTGCTATACTATCGATTGTGAATATTTTGTTTTTAATAAATAGACAAGGGGAACATCTTGGAGAGCCGAAATCCAATAATACATGTTTCTTTTGTTTTTTCGCTTTTTTTAGAATGTCCTGTAAAGGGATATTTTTGGGCAAATCCACTTGTCGGTTTTGTCCGTGTACTCCCGTTAGCAAAATAGTTGCTAACAGGAGTAAAAAATACTTTTTGATCATAACAACATTATTTTTGGAGTCGAATTCCATCTAGACAGAACCAGGCGGGAATCAAACTCTGCTGATTATTATCCCGATACGAACACTCTACATTGAAAACGACTTTATCAACAACCCCCAAGGATTGCAAATCGGCTTTTATCCAGTCTGAACGGAGAAAATTGAATGTTGGATTTGCCGGATCGGCTCCCTTGCGGCAGCACAAGTAAAATTCAACCGTTCCTGTGTGGGTATCTCCCAAGAAACCTTTAATGATCAGTTTAAAATAATCTCCGTCAAGGTTCAATGCCCGTTCCACTCCGGGTGCATAGGTTTGCCAAATACCCTTGGGTGCAGAAGGAACATTAGGATTAGCGATAGGAGTGGGGCCTGTATCTTTTCCATAATTCATTGCGAAATAGGCGTATGTCGTGTTTGCCACTAGAATATGCTCGACAACAGTAGCTTTATCCAGCGTGAAGTAAACATCATCATCTTTCACGCAGGCAACAGCGTACACTTCCGTTTGGTTGGGACGGGGCGTGTAAACGCTAAAACGATTAGAATCTAAGGCAGCATCAGTACCACTCCAAGTAAATGAACGATTACTTCGGCGGGAATACGCGAATCCGCTAAAAGTTCCGTCTGAATTCTTTTTCGTATTGAATGTTATTTCTCCGGATTTGAAACCGCCATCCGGAATGATATGAGTAAATTTTTCTAATTGTAATTCATTCAACGTAACATCATTGGGTTCTTTGACCAGTTTGTCATAGTCATCTTCACATGCCGTAAAGAGCATCGTGACACTTGCGAGTAAAATATAGATTAATTTTTTCATCACTTCAAGTTTTTAATTATCGAAACCGGGATTGGGTTTTATTTGACTGTTCACGTTGGTTTCCACGGCGGGGATTGGCCAACAATATTTATTTGTACTTACATCAGATACATCAGGCTTTAATGTTTTGAACCAAGGATTCCCGTCTTTTTCGAAACGCAGTGAAGCAAACCATTCGCTTCCGTTTTCTACAAATAATTCCAAACAATATTCTTTAAAGATAATGTCCATCAATTCATTGCGGGTTGCAGGTTCCGGGATTTGGGATAATACGGGATTGGTCCGGTTGTTTCGGAGTGTATTGATCGGAGCAAGAGCTTCTGCAATCGTAGCTCCTGTTCTGGCTCTTAATTCGGCTTGCATCAATAGTAATTCCGGGTAACGGAAATAATACGTGGTAAATTTGTCATTCATATCGGCACGTCCGCCTCTGGCAACTTTGGTTGGGCAGAAATATTGTTGTCCGTTAGCATTCAGGCGTCTGGCCCATCCCATTGTTACATCGTATCGGGGATCAGTCTCTAGCCATGAATTGAATTCTGGATAGAATGATTTCAGAGATGATGGTTCTTGACCGACCACCAGAAGATCACCCGTCTGTATGATGGTTTGCGTGTATGCGAATTCGGAATATGCCCGTCCGCTACCGTCTTCAAGATAACGAGCCCATAAAACTTCTTTTGAATCCCATGCTTCGTTATACATGTTTTTCATATCCGGGTCCATCTTGAAATCAGCTGGAAGAGTGGAAATCGTTTCATTCAATAGTGATAAAGCGTTTGCGTAGTCACTTTCCCAACCCCGGTTTAACAATAGTTTGACTTTCAACGCCTGTGCCAGTTGACGAGACAGGCGTTTGGAAGTTGTATAGTCTCCCAGATCCTTGATTGCTGTATCCAAGTCATCAAATATTTTTTGATAACTATCTTTTACACTCAAACGATCCCGATGTACGTTAACCATGTCGCTCAACTCTTCTCTATACAAAATCCCGTATGCATCATCTGTTTGAAAATGCCCGAAACACCATAACAAGTGTGCGTTTACCCATGCCCGGAAACAACGGGCTTCGGCGATCATTCGACTTTTTTCTTTTGTATCGGGGAATTTGTTATCTGCTAATGCTGAGATAGAAATGATGGCTGCATTTGCGGCATTCACACAGGCATACCATTGTTGCCAATAAGTAGCAATTCCACTGGTGGTGGAAGTATATGACATCGAATAGAATGTTGTTCCTCCCGCACGAGATACTCCTGCCTGAGAAGACAAGGCGCAAGCTAGGCTACCTCCGAAAAAGTCACTTCCGGAAGTACCACTTCCCAATGTTAATGAGGCATACATTCCATTGATAATGTTTTGTGCTCCGGCGTAATCCACCACGGCATTCTCGAGGGTTTGTTTATGTACGGGCTCTTCTGTTAGGAAATCATCACAAGATGATAGGATGAATCCAAAGATCAAAATATATATGATTCTTTTCATGGTGCAGAATTTATTTGAATGTAAATTTAATACCAAGGCTATAGGTTCTCGCTGATGGATAAGTGCTGTAATCAACACCTTGCGCCACGGTTATTACGTCATTGGCGGTTGCGGATGTCGAGGTCGATCCGAAGTTCCCTTGCGGGTCAAAGCCCGGGTATTTCGTGATGGTGAACAAGTTGGATGCAGAGAAAGATAATTCCACGTTATTCACGAACGTTCCGGTAAACCATTTTGCTGGTAAGCGATAATTCAAGTTCAAAGAATTCATCCGTAAAAACGAGGCGTCGTGAATATACAGGTCACATAAAGCATTGGCCACGGTTCCTGCGTAGGCTAACCTTGGGAATAATGCATCGCCTCCTTTGAAATTGTAACTATCAAATATCGAGTTATACACATTGTAGGTCCCCACGCCGGATGTTTTCTCATATTGATAATACCACATTCTTTTCGCTCCGTACGAGTAAGTGAACACGGCGGTTGCGTATAAATTTTTCCAACTGAGAGAGAGGTTGAAACCTCCAAAGAATTTTGGATTGAAATTACCCAGTTTTACTTTGTCCTTTGCCGTGATCTTTCCATCTCCGTCTTGATCAATCAGGTATGCGTCACCCGGAGAATCATAACTTCCGAAATAATTTTCCTGTACTCCGGTAGATGACACCGGTTTCAGTGCGATAATTTCTTCTTGGGTTCGGAACAGCCGACCGGCGTATTGATAACCGTACCAGTCTCCGATGTGTCCGCCTTCAACCAAACGAACATATTCGTAATAGTAAGGCATTTTTAGCTCTTTCACGATTCCATCCAGTTTCTTTACTTTTCCGGAATTCGTGGCGATATTAAAGCCGATTTCAAAGTTCACTTTATCCGTCCGGATAACGTCACCCCGGATGTCAAATTCCCATCCGACATTGGCGATTGTTCCTACATTCTGGTTGACAGTCGTGTAGGATGAGTTTGCAGGCACGGAACCGTCATAAATCAGATTGTTGATTTGTTTATTGTAGTATCCGATTGTTCCGCGAAGGCGTTCGTTTAACAAACCGAAATCAAGACCCACGTCGACAGAGGTTGTTTCTTCCCATTGAAGGACCGGATTTCCCAAAGAAGTCGGCTTTGTTCCCGGTTGTCCGTCATAGGTTGCAGCTCCCATAAGGGAGATATAATCATAATTGCCTAAGTTCTGTGAACCGATTTTCCCGACAGAAGCCCGTAGTTTCAAATAAGGAATATATAATTTCAAGGGGGCCATAAATTCTTCTTCTGAGATCACCCAAGCGAGCGCTCCGGAAGGGAAATATCCCCAGCGCTTGTCCGGTCCGAACTTCGAGGAGCCGTCCGTACGGAAAGTAAAGGTTGCTAGGTAACGATTGTTGTATTTGTAATTCACACGAGCAATGGCTGATACGAGCGTGTTTCCGGCTTCATCACTATCTGCCCAGGAGTCAGCCCCACTACCTAGATTAATTAATACCTTTTCGTCTGGGAATTCTTCCGCACCACCGGAAAGCATTCTGGATTTATATTTTTCGATTGAATGGCCGACCATGGCAACCAAATTGTGTTTACCGAAAGTCTTCATCCAAGTTAGTGTGTTATCCCACACGTAGGTGTTGTTCTCGCTATTGCCTAAGTTACGGCTATTGTAGGCTGTGGCATATCCTCGTGTCCCTTTTTTCGAGAAAATGTCGGTTTGCGAATTCGTGTAATTGACCGTTCCGGTAGATTTGAATTTCAAACCGTCCAAAATTGTCCATTCCAGGAAGGCAGAACCGGAGAAAGTTAAACCTCGTCCATCGTTTCGGTTAGCTAGGGTTAAATGTGGGTTTTCGATCACCGTGCTTGTTGTTACCAGGTTAATACTTCCGTCTTCATTATATGCTGGGAAGTCTGGGCGGAATCGGATGATATTGTCAATAAGATTATCCTTGTTATTGGTTTTTCTGGACGATCCGGATAGATTGACGCCTAGTTTGACCTGTTTCCCGATTAATGTTTCAAAATTCAAACGCCCTGTTAACAGCTTGCTGCGTCCTCCCTTTACAACACCTTTTTGGTCATTATATCCGAAAGAGATAAAGTAGTTCGAGTTCTGTGTTCCACCTCGCACGGAAATGTCGCATTGTGTGGTCAAAGCATTCTGGGTCATTTCATCCCACCAGTCGGTATCTCCGTCCATGAAAGCATCGGGGAGTAATTCCAGCATACTGCCGTCCCATTGGCTCGTGTTCAATTGATTGAATTTGGATTCATTGAAAAAGAGTCGGGTATTGTAATCGAATCCGGCAATTTCAATGGATTGACGACCGACTGTCTCCACGAAACGTTTGTATTCTGCCGCATTTAAGGCGTTTAGCTTGTTTGAATTGATGGTCTGGATTCCGGCTCGGAGAGAAAGGTCCACGGTCGGCTGCATCCCTAGTTTACCCCTTTTCGTGGTCACGATGATGACACCGTTGGCGGCCCGGGAACCGTAGATTGCTGTTGCAGATACGTCTTTTAATATATCAATGCTTTCAATGTCTGATAAATTCAAGTTGAATAAAGCATTGGTTACGTCTCCTGTGGAACTTTGTGAATAATCGGGTACTCCGTCAATAACCCATAACGGTTGAGTGTTTCCGGTTAACGTTGAAATTCCTCGAATCATAACATTTACCGGGGAAGTGGGAGAGGCCGATTGAATCATGACGTTTACTCCGGGGGCCCGTCCTTGCAACATACTTTGCACGCTTGCTCCTGCCGGAGACATGGCAATATCCTTTTCCCCGAGTCGGGATACGGCTCCGGTAGCATCTTTTACTTTGGTGGTTCCATAACCGACGATAACCACCTCGTCAACGAAACTTACGCTATCTTTCAGTTGAATGATATTGAGTTTGTCGAAAACATTTGAGTTCAATGCGAACCGATATTTAGCATAACCGATGCTACTGATGACGAGTGTTTTCGCATCTTCCGGAACGTTGATCGAAAATTTGCCTTCCACGTCTGTAGCAACCCCTAAAGTCGTACCTTCTAAGATAACGGTGGCCCCGATAATAGGTTCTTTGTCTTTTTCCGAAATCACGCGTCCTTTCACGACCAGTTGTTTCTCCTCTTCAGCTTTTATCGTATTATTCTTACGTCTTAGCACCACGATACGATCTTCTTTTATCTGGTAAGCGAGGGGCGTGTTTTTAAATACAGCATCCAAAATTGTCACGATGTCCGCGTCTTTCAACGAGACGGTTATTTTAACACCTTCCTTATCCGTGTCGTTGTACACGAACGTGTAGTCCGTTGCCGATTCTAGGTACTCGATAACAAAATCAATCGAGGCGTTTTTGAAGTGAACATCCATCTTCTTGTTTTGGCTCACTCCGTACGAGTAAGTGCAAAATGTCATGAAGATAAAAAGAGCAAATAGTTTTCCGAACATTCTCGGGTTAGGCCGAAAAAGTCTGAATCCCGCTTTGGGGATTGATGAATTTTTTTTCATGGTTATTGGTTTTTAAACGTACTAAAATCTTTGTTTTTATTGTCTTTTTACATGTATAGTAGAGTCTTGTTGTATAAAATCGATTTTTCCTGTAGCTTTTAATATTCCTAAAATAACATTACCGTTATCGTATTTTTTCATCTTTCCGGAGAAGATTAAGTCTTTTAATCTTTCTTCTTCGTACACGAATTTAACATCATACCAACGGGACAATTGTTTCAGGACCGTCTCCAAGCGAGTAGACTTGAAAATTAATCGTCCCTCTCTCCATGCCGTGAAGAGTTCCGTGTCTACCGTTTCAACTTGTGTTTCTCGTGTTGCTTTGTTGTAAGTGGCCTGTTCCCCGGGGTGTAGAATGGTCTTGTCGGATGATAATTGCACGGCACCTTCGACTAGAGTTGTTATAATTTCATGCTCGTCGGAATAATTCTGGATATTAAACTGAGTACCTAACACCGTTAAATCCAAATCCTTATTCCGAACGATAAATGGTTTTGTTTTATCTTTTCTGACATCGAAATAAGCCTCTCCGGAAACCAATTCGACTTGTCGCTTGTCCCCGGTAAAAACACGGGGGAATTTTAATTCTGTCTCTGAATTCATCCAGACACGTGTTCCGTCAGCTAACACAAGTTCGAACTCACCTCCTTTGGGTACATAAATTCGCAGGATTTCAGATGTTTCAAGCTGTTTTTTATGACGGGTACTATCTTTTATCGAATAGCATTGACCCGGCAGGGATATACGTACTTCCTGTTCGTTTTGTAGGATAGCCTTGGGAGAAATGGGTTCTAAGAATAACTCGACAATTTCGATCTTTTCTTCCGGCTTATCGGGGTATAGGAAATACACGCTGACACAGATAAAGCAAATGAATACGGCTGCATACCGTAAAAAATTGGTATATAACATTTTGCTTTTTCGGTAAGTCTTTTGTGAAATCTTTGTCCAAGCTCTTTGCTGGTTGAATAATAAAAATACCTCTTGTTCCGAGCGAATTCGTTCGTGATCCATGATTGTCCGGTACAAATCATCGTGATGTTTGTCCTCTTTCAACCAACGGGATAACTCCTCTTGCTGGTCGGGACTTGCCTCCCCCGTGTAAGCTAGGAAAAGCAAATGGGCGATATGTTCACAATCTTTAGGTGTCATTGTTATCTCTTTTATAGTATAACAATCGACTCCTTCTAACGTACTATGCGGGATTTATTTTTTTGGTAAATTATTTTGCTCCAAGTGATATGAAAATGTAAAACAGGATTGTAAGATATTCATCCTTATATAGTTCCTTGAGAATTTTAAATCCTTTGACCTTCTGATTTTTTACCGTGTTAATGGAAATGTTCAGGGCTTTGGCGATTTCGTCATTTTTCATCCCGGAAACAGACATATCGATAATTTTGCGGCATTCCGTGGGCAGGGACTCCAACCAGTGGTTTAATTTCTGGTCGAACTCGGCCATAATGATATAATCATCGTAAACGGCTTCATCTGTTTGGGCAACAAATTCTTTCAGTTTTTCCGCTTTCATTTGTTCATGTTTGGCATGATTCAGGCAAGCGTTACGTGCGGAGACAAAAAGAAAAGAACTGATTTTTTCGATACAATCAAATTTTTCCCGTCTGTTCCATAGGGCCACGAAAATGTCCTGCACAATATCGTCAACAGCATAAGGCGTGCGGATAAAATGGTAGGTATAGGAACACAAAATCTTATAATAGCGATCGAATATGACTTTGAAAGCCATAGGATCCCCTTCATTGAAAGATTTAATTAATGTTGTGTCCTTGATTGTTACCATGGGACAAATATAGGAAAAAATGTTTCACCTCTTAATCGTATTTTTCAAGATATAGGGATAAAGTATGTAAATGGATAGAAATACTTCTAAGGTTGATCATATAAAGACGATGTATTTAAAGTGGGGTGGATAAGATAAAAGTTTCCGATCTTCTCGTGATGGGTTTGTTGAATCCAGTTGGCGAGTGCCGGGGAACGTGTAACGTTCTTTTCTTTGACGAAAATCATGCAGTCGCCTTTCTGGTAGATATTAAATAAAGAATCTTCATTCGTGACCTTTATGGCCTCTTCCTTTAAATAAACGTCCATGTTTTCCCCGCTGCGGAATTTGTAATAGTAATAATGATCGATATCCTCTTCCTCGCATATATGATATGCTTCTTTCGCCATAGCGGTAAAACCGATGTATGGATTAATCCGGGGTAAGGCAAAGGCTCCCGTGAACAGGGTGGCTAGGATTCCCAGTGCGGCACAATTGATGGCCCGGTACATTTGTTTGCGATATAGTAAATAACAGGCTGTTAAACTGAAGATAAACAATGTTATGATGGCGACATAAATAAATGGCGAGTCGGGAACATTAAATTTGTTGCGGATGAAAAATGCCACGATGGGAGCGATGGTAAGGGCTATCACGGGAATATATACGGAAAATGCGATCCATTTCTCCTTGATTTTCGGGAGCAACAGGATCGTCAAGTACGTGAAGAATGGGAACAGGGGTAACATATAAATGTCCAGTTTTCCGCTGAACAGGGAAAGAATGACGAAAGTCGAGACGATTGCCGAGAGGAAAAGTTTTTCTTTATCTGTCGTGAGTAGTTTCTTTTTTACCGCGATAATGATTGTCGTGATGTACAGGATAGACCAGGGAGCCACGGAGTACCAGAACGTCACCCCGTAATACCAGAATGCTTTTTTGTGGTCGAACGAATCAATCGCTCGGTTTATAGTTTGATGGAAAAGAAGATTGTTCAAGTAAGTTGATCCTCCTTCGAGATAAATACCGAGAAACCATATGGCACAGAATCCCGATAAAATACCCCATTCCCGCCAGCCGAAATACCGGCAGAAGGAACGGATGTCTCTTTTCACCAGTAGAAAGACGAGCATGGTTATCAAGGGAACGATAAACCCGATGGGCCCTTTCGAAAAGATGGCCATGAAAATATAGAAGGGCAGCAAGAAACGGTCTCTCGGTTGTCCCTTGCCCGAATAACGTTTATAAAACGTGTACAGGGCAAGAAGAATAAACATACACATCAGCATATCCATGCGCAGGACAAGGCCCGAACCGATAAAAAATGCGCTTGTGAAGAGCATCAGCGAACCGTTCCATCTCAAGGATGTGGTGGTTTTTTCTTCAACCCATGTATTCATGATATAGACAGAAATCAGGGCGGGAATAATAGAAAAAAGTGAAAGACCAAACATATTATATTCTCCCCAGATCCATTTGCTCAACATGAGTAACCAGAAATAAAGGGGCGGTTTATCCGCGTAAAGTTCTCCTTGATGGTAGAAAGTAAAGAAATACCCGTCTCGCAGGGCCTCATCAACGATACTGAGGTATTTCAGTTCGTTGTTTGGAGTGAAATCCCGTAGGATCAACACGGGAATCACCAAAATAAGCAATATAAAATATCGTTCAATTTTCATGATTATAGTATGTAAATCCTTTTCGCGCAAAAACACGTCCAAAATGTATACCAAAAATGTTTCTTTTTTGTTACATCCGGAGAAAAAATTCTTCCTGCATTATTTGAAGGATATGCTCTTGAAAATAGTTTTATTATTATAAATTTGCACTCTAATCTAAACGTGTACATAAGATTATGCAGAAAAACTATATTCATTATCTTTTTATTCTTATCGTTTGTTGGTTCGCCTTTTTCGTGAATAATGGTTCTGTTTATGAGGATATTATGGAGTCCCGTAATTTGGTCACGGCGCATGAAATGATTGAATATGACAACTGGTTGGTGCCTACCATGAACGGGGAACTGCGTTTGGAGAAACCGCCTCTTCCGACGTGGGTAGCCGCGGGAATCGAATATTTGCAACCGGATAATATATCTTTGCAGCGTGCTGCCGCTGGGATTATGGCCACACTGATGGCTTTTTTCCTCTATTTCTTTGCTTCGGCTTTAAGTGGCAACAGGTTATTGGGATTGCTTTCTGCTCTGGTAATGGCGACCAGCTTTAATGTCATTATGGCAGGGCGAGTGGCAACATGGGATATTTATTGCCATAGTTTTATGCTGGGAGCAATATTTTTCTTCTATAAAGGGATAAAGAGCGTACGAACGAGTTGGGCTAATTTTGTTTGGGCCGGGATATTCTTGGGCTTGTCTTTCTTGGGTAAAGGGCCTGTGGCATTCTATGCGTTATTATTTCCTTTCTTGATCTCTTATATATGGATCTATCGTCCTTCTCTCAAGAGAAAAGGCTGGCCTATCGTGGTCATGTTGCTGTTATTTATAGTAATCAGCTTCTGGTGGCCGCTTTATCTGTATGTGTTCCATCGGGATACAGCCTTGTTCGTGCTGGCGAAAGAATCAACGGCTTGGATCGAGAGAAATGTACGTCCTTGGTATTACTACTGGTTGTTCTTTGCCGAGTCGGGAATCTGGGCTTTGTTCCTCTTGACCGGGTTATGCTGGCCGTGGTTAAAGAAGAAAATCAAAATGCGTAAGGAGTACACGTTTGCCGTTTTGTGGACTGTGGTTACTTTAGTGTTACTTTCTCTTTTCCCGGAGAAAAAAACTCGGTACTTGTTGCCGTTACTGATTCCGGCCGCGATGGTTGTGGCACATTATATCGTTTATATATTCACCGCCGCGAAGGAAAAAACGCTCACGACGAGTGATCGTGTCGTATTTCGTGTGAATGCTTTTATCCCGGCATTGATCGCTTTAGGAATGCCGGTTGCCGTCTATCTTCTATTTTACCGGGAAGGAGAAGTCGGGTTGACCCTTTTGATTATTGTTTCGATCCTGTTCCTTGTTGCCGCCTATTCAATTTTTGCGGGTGGGGTGAGGATAAAATCCATGAAAGTATTCACGGGAGTCGTGCTATTATTGATCCTTGTGGAAACCCTGTTGATGTCTCGTGTTGCCAATATGTTCAATAACACGGAGATCAAAAGTATCAAGGCCGTCCGTCAGATTGAAGAGTTACAACACGTACCTTTCTATTACCCGGCGGATGAGGAATTGAGAATCGAGCTGGTATATGAGGCTGGTCGCCGCATATTGCCTTGGGATATAAAAAATGATACAACGCTTTTGAATTCCTTACCTGTCGTGTTGGTTTCCGGCAGACCTGCAGCGGAAGTTTTGCCTGTGGGGATACAGGAGAAAGTAAATCTTCGTTTGATAGATGTCTACGACAATAATAATCGTCCGAAATCAGATAAAAAACGCTATTCTCCTAAATTTGTTCGTTACGTGACTATATTGGAGAAAAAATAAAGTAAAAGAGCATTTTAAATAACTACCCCCACTAACTCCCCCTCACACAGGGGGAGAAATCGCTTGGTAATCAGCTCTCCCCCTGTGTAAGGGGGAGCTGGAGGGGGTAGTTGGTAAATACAGGCAGGACTTTTTAGGACAGCCCCTGCTTTTGTATGGGATGTTAAGGGAAAGTTGTTTTTCTGCAAATGAACCATTATGAACTTGATTTTTGAATGATATGCCCCTACCTTTGTATAAAAATTACAAGTTTTATTAAAATGAACATCATGTCAGGTAGAAAGAAGATCGGGTTTATACTAATAGCTTTGCTATATGCATGTTCTGGAGGATCCGGTAGTGGGGATCCGGAGCCAACGCCAGAACCGACACCGGAGCCGGTACGGAAAGAAATTAAAATGCTTTTTGGCGTACAGGATATTGCAAGGGCAACAGATGCCACTTTCGAAGCTGGTGACAAGATTGGATTGTATGTTGTGAATTATGACGGGCAACAAGCTGGTGATTTGCAAAATACAGGGAATCACGTGAACAATATGCGTTTTGTTTACAATTCTTCTTGGACACCGGATCAGACCATATATTGGAAAGATGATGAAACGAAAGCGGATTTTTACGCCTATTACCCTTATTCTGCCTCGGCAAACGTGTCTGGCCATGTTTTTAACGTGAAAGCGGATCAGGCATCCGTGGATAACTACAAAGCAAGTGATTTCCTTCTGGGAAAGACTCCGGGAGTGAGTCCGACTGAACAGGCCGTTAATATCACGTTGAATCATGTTTTTAGTTGTGCACAGGTAAAGGTGGAACCGGGAAATGGTTTCACGCAAGCGGCATTGGATGAGGCTGCAATACAGGTAAAGTTTAATCATATCCGGCTTGCGGCATCCATCAATCTGGCTACAGGAGAAGTTGAGGCTGTAAATGAAGAGCAAAGCATTATTTTGGGAAAGAATGACGGGTTGTACAGGGCGCTTGTTGTGCCACAAAGTATTAGTGAAACTGACTTATTGGTGGTTAACGTGAATGGAAAAGATTACACGTTGAAAAAAGGACATACTTTTGAGAAAAATAAAAGATATACTTTTACCGTGAAGGTGAATAAAACGAGTAATGGTATTAACGTCAATATCGGCCAATGGGACGATGATGGGGTGGATTATGGCGGGGTGGCAGAATAATCTAAAACAATATTTATGAGAAAAATAATTCTTCTGGTTGCAATGGTGTTATCGTTTGTGTGTTGGGCATGTTACGATAACGAAATAGCGGGTCCTGATGCCGGTCAGGCCTGCTTAATTTCACTTTCCGGGGAGATTGATCAAGTGACTTTATCCCGGGTAAATGACGGTGGTTTTTGTCATAATGATGTGATGGGAGTTTATATCGTGGACTACGAGGGTGGCTCTCCCGGAACTTTGTTGGATGAAGGGAACCGGGCAACAAATCTTCAATTCACGTTTGATGAAGCCAATTATAAATGGAATTCGGCATACGATGTGTTCTGGAAGGATAGTAAGACTCCCATTGACGTGTACGGGTATTATCCGGTAGGAACTCCGGAAAGCGTGAATGCCTATGCCTTTGAAGTTCGAAAGGACCAGTCCAAGTTATCCGAGAACGGGGAGATGGGAGGATACGAGGCGAGTGATTTTCTTTGGGGGAAAGCGGAGAACGTGGCTCCGTTGACACCTGTCGTACGGCTCTCGTTCCGTCATAAAATGAGTAATGCCCGGGTGACATTGCAGGAGGGAAAGGGTTTTAGTGAAGGGGAATGGACCAAGTTGGAAAAACAAGTGCTGGTCACGAACACGAAACGTGGGGCGCGGGTCGATTTGGCCACGGGTATTGTAACCGTTACAGGCGAAGTGGCGACAACAGGGACGATCCCTTATAAGCATGGGGATGAATTCCGGGCGATCGTCGTGCCGCAGGAGGTGGCTACCGGAGTGAAATTATTTAGTATAACTGTTGATGGGGTTGCGTACTCGTTCTCAAAGAATGAAACGTTTACTTACGTGCCTTCTAAAATGCATAATTTCACGATTCGGGTAGATAAAAAAGCCAATGAGGGGAAATATGAGTTTGTATTGGTCAGTGAATCTATCACGGCTTGGGAAGATGATCTGGCATCACATGATGCGACAGCTAGAGAGTATATCGTGATTGAGTCCGAGGCAGGTAAATTGAAGGAGTGTATCACGGCTGCCAAAAAAGATTTTAGGAATTTGCAAAACTTGAAAATAACGGGTGAGATTAATGCTTTGGATTTTTACTTCATGAGGGATTCGATGGATGCATTACAATTTTTGAATTTGAAAGAAGTGAAGATTCATAAATTGATTGAAAATGAATATGTAGTTGGAAATGATGATGAAATACCTTCATCTGCATTTAATAAGAAAAAGACGTTACAGCGAATTATTTTACCTGATCAGTTGGTTTACATCGGAGATTTTGCTTTCTATAATTGTACGAACTTATCTGGTTCTCTAATTATACCGGAAGGAGTGCGTTATATTAAGGATGCTGCCTTTCAAAGTTGTACAAATTTGAAAGGGACGTTATCTTTACCAACGACGTTGGAATATTTAGGAACGAAAACAGGAGTTGGTTCGGTTTTTGACGAGTGTGGATTTACTGGAGAATTGAAATTACCTAATTCGCTAAAACATATTGGGAACTATACCTTTCACAATTGTTATAATTTCCAAGGAAATTTAGTTTTACCTGAGAATTTGGAGTTTTTGGGAATAGGAGCATTTTATCTCTGTAGGGGATTAGTAGGTGATTTGAAAATACCTCAGAAGTTAACATTTATTTCTCAACATGCGTTTTCTAATTGTGGTTTTGATGGAATACTGGAATTGCATGATGGAATTACTAATATAGAGGAGGAGGCTTTTGCTTGCCGATTTAAAGGAGAATTAATATTACCTAAAAATTTGGTTGTAATTTCTAATCGAGTTTTTTTAAATTGTGATTTTTCTGGGGAGTTGAAATTTCCTGAGAATTTAAATTCTATTGGAGATTGGGCTTTTTCTGGGAATAGTAGATTAATGGGAACATTGGAATTCCCACGTAATTTGCAAAATATAGGTGAGGGGGCTTTTTCTTATTGTCCAATGTTAGAAAAAATAATTTTTCCAGAAAATATAGAGAGTATAGGATCTTTGGCTTTTGGGAATTGTTTCAATATTGAAGGTATCGAATGTAAAAGCGTTACTCCCTGTTATCTACATTCGTTGGCTTTTGATGGTGTGCCTAAAGATAATTTTGCTGTTGAAGTACCAGAATCAGTTGTTACTCAGTATCAAGTAGCTCCAGGTTGGAATGAATTCAAGCGAATTTCAGCCCATCGGGAACTGGTTTGTCGTCCCTCGCTGGCCACGGCAATCAATACGGAGTGTACCCGTCGTTTGGTTTTGAATGCGGAAGGAGAGTGGGAAGTGGAAAGTAAACCGGATTGGTGTTCTTTGTCGCAGATGTCCGGCTCGCAGAAAACGGAATTAACGCTTACTATTAGCGAAATGCCTCAAGGATCTGAGCCGAGGGAAGGGGAGATCGTGTTTAAACTGAAGGATAAAGATTATACAACTCGTTGTTCCGTGACACAATATGATTACGAGTACGATGAAGATGAAATTATAACCTTACAGTCCCACACGAAAGGAAATGGTGTAAATCTCGTCTTTTTGGGTGATGGATTTGATGCGAAAGAAATTTCCAAGGGGGATTATTTGAAAGTGATGAAAGAACAGGTAGAACGTTTCTTTGATATAGAACCTTATCGCACGTATCGGGATTGTTTTGATATATACACGGCTATTGCCGTTTCCCCGGAAAGTGGGGTCGGAACAATCAACACGATTCGTTACACCAAATTTGAGACCACGTACACGGGAGGTGTCGGTTTACGGTGTGATTACGATGCGGCCTTTGCCTATGCGTTAAGAATGCCCACGGTGAATGAAGGTAATTTGAATCAGTCGCTCGTGATTATAACTCCGAATTCCACGGACTATGGCGGAATATGCCAGATGTGGGCTGATGGTTCAGCTATTGCATTCTGCCCATTGAGTACCTATGGCTATCCTTTGGATTCTCGCGGTGTCATCCAGCATGAGGCGGGAGGACACGGGTTCGGGAAATTGGGTGACGAGTATATTTATCACAACGAGTTCATAGATTTCTGTCCTTGTGTCTGTTGCGATCACGTAGAGGCATTTAACTGGGCAAAATCATTAGGATGGTACGAAAATCTTTCTCTTACCGGGAAGATGCACGAAGTGCCTTGGGCGCATTTTATATTTGATGATCGGTATAGCGATGTGGTGGACATTTACGAGGGAGGTTTTAAACATGCTCGGGGTGTTTTCCGGTCGGAACAGAACAGTTGTATGAATAACGACATCCCGTATCATAGTGCCATTAGCCGGGAGGCCATCGTGAAACGTATCATGCTTTACGCCGGAGAAACATATTCCTTCGATGAGTTTGTGAAGAATGATAAGCGGGGTTCGGATAATTTATCACGTTCCACTCGGGACATGGACTTTGGTACGAAAGCTCGTGGAAATCAATATCCACCCGTGATTCACAAGGGACGTCCTTCAATTTTGAAATGATGGTTTGACTAAATTAGAGAAGATATGAAATACATAAAAATAACTTGCTGTGTAATTCTTTTATACATTCTACTGATTCCGTGCGGGTGTAGTGAGACCGACCAAGTGCAAGAATCGGATGAAATGT